>JAISKU010000013.1 GCA_031261245.1 Oscillospiraceae bacterium
TTCACCGCGATGCGCGGCGATGAGCGCGTGTATATCCAGCTCGGGCGCGAGGTTCACCCCGGGAGGAACGAGAACGACGCGTTCAACACGCTCGCGGCGCTGCGCGACAATTATCCGAAGTACATACTGACGACCGACAAGAGCGCGGCCGGGAACCGCAACGGGATACAGACAGTCGGAATTACGGACTTTCTCCTCGGGAGTGCCGGGACGTGAGACGTGCGGCGCTTCTCGTTCTGATTCTGCTCATGGCGCTCTCCGTCTCCTGCGCGTCGATTCTCGAGACGGACAACCTGACCATTGTGCCGCACGCGGAGCTCGACCCGCCGGAGCTCGACGACGAGGTTCCCGAGGCCGCAAACTATTCGGAGCTGCGCGCCGCCGTATACGACCTGCTCAACCGCGGGCAGATCGCCGGAACCATTAACGTCTTTGAATACGACGGCGACCTCGACGCGGAGCTCGACGCCGTGCGCGAGGACATACTGTACCGCGACTGCGTGGGCTCCTACGCGCTCTCCGACATCTTGAGCACTGTCACGCCCATCGTGTCGTACTACGAGATACGCGTGGACATGACGTACAGGCGCACGCGCGAGCAGATTGACGGCATCGTGACGGCCTCGACACAGCGCTATCTGCGCGCGGAGCTCTTGGAGATGATGGGCGACTACCGCGCGGACGCCGCGATACGCACGAGCCTTCCGGGCATAACAGAGCGCGAAATACTCGGCTATCTGAGCGAGATATACTACGAAAATCCGCTGTTGATAGTCATGCTGCCGATTACGACGGCGTCCGTCTACCCGCCGGGGCCGACGGACAGCGACGAGATACTCATTGAGCTCAATTTCGGCTACAGTCAGCCGAATTCCGTGCTCCGCCGGTTCTCCGGGTGGCTGCAATCCGCCGTCGGCGATATCGCGGAGGCCGCCTCGGGTGAAAACGACGGCGAGATACTGCTCTCGCTGTGCCGCGCCCTCGCGGAGCTCGCGGAGTACGACGCCGCGGCGGCGAGTTTGTCCGAATACCCGACGCAGAGCTTCTCCGCAACGGCCTACGGCGCGCTGCTCAACGGCTCCGCCATAGGCGAGGGCTACGCGATGGCGTACAAGGCGCTGTGTGACGAGCTTTCAATCCCGTGCAGGGTCGTACTAGGAAGCCGCGACGGGCTGCCGTACGCGTGGAACATCGTGCTGTATGACGGGGAGTATTACCACGTGGATCCCGCGCTGTGCGATGAGCTCGGCATGGAGACGGGATTTTTGAAAAACGACGCGGACATGGAGGAGCACTATCTGTGGGAGCGCGGCGCGTACCCCGTGTGCGACGGCGAGGCGACATATTACGACATAACGGGAGAGCGTCCGCCCGTGGAGCCGGATCCGGAGCCGGAGCCCGAACCCGAGCCGGAGCCGGACGACGGCGGGGACGATACAGACGATACGATTGATACGGAGGAAAATTAGATGGACGAAAAGGGTACGCGGGTGTTTAAGACGAGTCTTGTCGGCGGCTTTGACAGGCACGACGTGATTGATTACGTCAAGGAGCTGTCGGGAGAGCGCAATTCCCTGAAAACGCAGCTCGAAGCCGAGCAGGCGGAGACGGCGCGTCTGCGCGACGGGAACGCGCGCCTCACGGCGCAGCTCGAGAGCGCGGCGGAGCTGCTGCGCGGGGCATATAAAAGCTACTCCGGAATCGGAGACGAGCTGAAAAAGCTCACTGAAGCAGTTGAGGAGGAATTGAAGCGTTAGCTTCAATTCCTCCCCTTTTTTATAGGACTGTGGCGCTCACATTTTGTAGATTTCCCTGTCCGTCGCTATCGCGATGCCGGACTTTGTCAGCGCGGCCTCGGCCTTGTCGTTGTCCTCTACGCGGACAATGACGAAGGCCTTATTCTCCCCGTGCGCGACGAACGCGTACAGGTACTCGACGTCCACCCCGGCATCGGAGAGCACGCGCAGCGCCTTTCCGAGGGCGCCCGGCGTATCGTCAATCGACACGGGCAGCACCTGGTTGATCTTTACCACGTAGCCCGCCTCGGTCAGTGTGCGCAGCGCCTTGTCCGGGTTGTCAACAATCACGCGCAGCACGCCGAAGTCCGCCGTGTCCGCGATGGACAGCGCGCGCAGGTCAACGCCCGCCGCGCCGATCGCCTCGACGACCTCGACGAGCTTGCCGGGGCGGTTTTCAACGAATACGGATAACTGGTCTATAGCCATGATGTAATCCTCCTTACAGTTTGCCGCCGCGGTTGTCTATAACGCGGACGGCCTTGCCCTCGCTGCGCGTTATCGACTTCGGCGCGACGAGCGTCACGTTCGCCTGAATTCCGAGCATGGACTTGAGCTTGCCCTCGACCTCGTTGTCAAGCCCCTCCATCTTCCGCACCTTGTCGGAGAACATCTCCGGCGTGATCTCCACCCTGACCTCAAGCGTGTCGGAGTAGTTTACGCGGTCAACGATGAGCTGATAGTTCGCCTCAAAGCCGCAGTTGATGAGCACTGTCTCAATCTGGGACGGGAACACGTTCACGCCGCGGATGATGAGCATGTCGTCGCTGCGTCCCATGGGCTTCGCCATTTTGATGAGCGTTCTGCCGCACGAGCACTCCTTGCGGGAGAGCACGCAGATATCGCGCGTGCGGTAGCGCAGCAGCGGGAACGCCTTTTTGCTTATCGACGTGAACACGAGCTCACCCTTTTCGCCGTCGGGCAGCACCTCGCCCGTGACGGGGTTGATGATCTCGGGGATAAAGTGGTCCTCGTTGACGTGCATACCGGTCTGCTCCTCGCACTCAAACGACACGCCGGGGCCGGATATCTCCGTCAGCCCGTAGATGTCGTACGCCTTGATGCCGAGGCGCTGCTCTATGTGGCGTCGCATCTCCTCGCTCCACGCCTCCGCGCCGAAAATGCCGGCCTTGAGCTTGATGTCCCCGCGCTGTCCCGTCTCGTGGATCGTCTCCGCGAGGAACGCGGCGTAGCTCGGCGTGCAGCAGAGAATCGTCGATTCGAGATCGACCATGAACTGAATCTGCCGCTCCGTGTTGCCGGAGGACATGGGCAGCGTGAGGCTGCCGACCTTGTGGCTGCCGCCGTTGAGCCCCGGGCCGCCCGTAAACAGTCCGTAGCCGTAGGAGACGTGCACCACGTCCTTGTTCGTGCCGCCGGCGGCGACGATTGCGCGCGCGCAGCACTCGTCCCACAGATCCACGTCGCCCTGCGTGTAGAACGCGACGACGCGGCGGCCTGTCGTGCCCGACGTGGATTGGATTCGCACGCAGTCCTCAAGCGGGACGGCGAGCATTCCGTAAGGATACGCGTCGCGCAGGTCGTCCTTGCTGATGAACGGGAGCTTCGACAGGTCGTCGATGGACTTGATGTCGCCCGGCGCGACGCCCTTTTTGTCCATCAGGTCGCGGTAGTACGGCACGTTTTTGTACACGTGCTGCACCGTTTCGACGAGGCGCACACTTTGAAGCGCGCGCATTTCGTCAAGGGACATGGTCTCCTCGTGCTCGTGGAAATACTTAGCCAATAAAAACACCCCTATAATATGTATTGTGTGTGGATTCGATTATTGTTTTTTGCCCAATTCAAACGCCTTTTTGTTCAGCTCAATAAATTTCGGCGGCACGACCTCCGTCAGAGCCTTGTCCCACGCCGCGTCGGGAAAGTCGAAATACCGCGACAACCTGCCCATGAGGACGATGTTCACCGCCTTTGACGAGCCGGCCACGCTCGCGAACGCGAGCGCGTCGAACGCGTCGATTTCTACGCCGGAGGAGGCGATTTTCGCGGCGAGCTCCGCCGGATACTGCGCCGCACCCGTGATTACGGGCATCGGGTCGATGCGCTGTGTGTTCGTGATTATTTTCCCGCCCGGCGCGAGGAATTTCAGCCACCGCGCGGCCTCGAGCAGTTCAAAGGACACGATAATGTCCGCGCCGCCCTCGTCAATCAGCGGCGAGTAAACCTTGTCGCCGAAGCGCACGTACGTCACAACGCTCCCGCCGCGCTGGGACATGCCGTGAACCTCCGAGACTTTTACGTCGAAGCCCCCGTTCATGAGGAGATTGCCGAGAACGCGCGACGCGAGAAGCGTCCCCTGTCCGCCGACGCCGACAATCATGATATTCTGTGTCTTCATGCCGTCACCCCCGTAAACGCGTCGAATTTGCACAGCTGCGTGCACACGCCGCACCCGACGCAGAGCGTCGCGTCCACGACGGCGCCCGCGTCCGTCATGCTGATTGCGGGA
>JAISKU010000046.1 GCA_031261245.1 Oscillospiraceae bacterium
ATCTCCTTGAACTGCCTGTGGATTTCGGCGACCATTCTCATCGCGTTTCTGTTGACGCCGAGCATCAGCAGCGCCGAGAACACGGCGGGAATCGCCGCGCCCGTCAGCATCCCGAAGAACACGGTCGGGTTCATGATATCAAAGCCGGTGAGGAGCGGTATATTTAGCCCGAGCTCGGTTATCGCGGTGTTTACCTCCGTGATAAACGCCCCGAGCAGCGCGATTACCGTGAGTCCCGCCGCGCCGATCGCAAAGCCCTTTGTGACGGCCTTTACCGTATTCCCGGCGCTGTCCAGCTTGTCCGTTATCTCCACAACGTCGTCGCCCAGGTCGCCCATTTCCGCAAGCCCGCGCGCGTTGTCAACAATCGGGCCGTAGGCGTCGTTTGAGATTATCATTCCGACGATGGAGAGCATACCGACCGCCGCCATCGCGATCCCGAAGAGCGCGTACTGCGTGCCGCCCAGGGGCTCGCACAGCTTATACGCCACAAGCGCAGAAATGCCGATACCCACAAGAGAGGGGAGCGTGCTCAAAAACGCGTAGGAGACGCCGGAGAGTATCGTGAACGCCGGGCCTGTCTCGCTCGCCTTGGCGGTGAGCTGCACGGGCTTTTTGCTGTCGTCCGTGAAGTAGTCGCTGGCGATGCCGATTATCGTTCCGATGAACAGTCCGACCGCGCTTGCGCCCCAAACTCTCCACTCAAAGCCGAATACCGCGGTCGCAACTGCCGTCAGCACCGCGAAAAGTCCCGTTGTAACATACGTGCTCATATTGAGCGCCGTCGTGGGATTGCCCTTTTTGCCCATCCTCGCGAGAGCCACGCCGATAATCGAGGACAAGAGCCCCAGCGCCGCGTAACAGAAAACCATGACGGTGAACTCGTGCCCGCCGCCTCTGACTAAGTCTATCGAGCTGCCGATTACGAGCGCGGCGGCCATTGACGCCACGTTTGAATCGAACAGATCCGCGCCCATTCCAGCGACGTCGCCGACGTTGTCGCCTACGTTGTCGGCAATAACGGCCGGGTTGCGCGGGTCGTCCTCCGGAATTCCGAGCTCAACCTTGCCCGCTAAATCCGCGGCCACATCAGCCGTTTTTGTAAAGATTCCGCCGCCCGCCTTTGCGAACAGCGCCATGGACGACGCGCCGAAGCTGAAGCCCAGAAGCGCGGTTGTGTCGCCCGTAATGATGAACACGAGCGAGACGCCGAGAAGCGACGCCCCGACGACGGCCATACCCATAACCGCGCCGCCGCGGAAGCCGGCGAGGAAGGAGTTGTGAATACCTTTTTGCGCGGCCTCCGCCGTCTTGACGTTCGCGATCGTCGCAATCTGAATGCCGATTTTACCGGCGATTGCCGAGAAGATCGTTCCGGCAATGTACGCGACCGCCATTTTGAGGTTCATCAGGATATTGCCGCTCCAGACAGGGGAGGGCAGGAAGAGAAAAATCAGCACCGCGACGACGCCGCAAAACTTCGCCAGAACCACGTATTCCTTGTTGAGGAACACGCGCGCCCCGCTCCTGATATAGCCGCCTATCTCAGCAATGCGCGCGTTTGACGACGGCTGCTTCTTGACCCACCTGTAAAGGTAGACGGCAAAAAGGAACGCCGCAAACGATACGACGACCGAGAGTATAATCACCGCGTTGACACTTAGGCTCAAACTTCGACTCATATAATATCCTCCTCAAAATTTAGAAAATTTAACGTTTTTTATTCTATCAAATCTTTATTTTAATGTCAAACTATTTCGACTTTTGTCGAACCCTGCGGTATAAGCGCAAAAAAGCTCCGATAACCGCAACGGTCATCGGAGCTTTTCCGCGTTTTTTGTTATTATATAGTGTATTCCGGTTGCGGCCTCGCGCTCGCGAGGTGCAGCTTTTCGAGAATCACGCGTCTGAGGTTCAGAAACTCCACGCCGCCTCTGTGGCGCGGGTGCGGAAAATCGACAATCAGCTCCTCGCTGATTTTTCCCGGTCGCGGCGTCATTATCACAATCCTGTCGGACAGGTATATCGCCTCGTCCACGTCGTGCGTCACGAGTATCATCGTCGTACCGTTTGCCTTCCATATCTCAAGCAGCTTATCCTGCAAATCGGCGCGCGTGAAGCTGTCGAGCGCGCCCATCGGCTCGTCGAGCAGCAGCACGGCAGGCCGGTTTATCAACGACCGCGCGATTGCCGCGCGCTGCGCCATGCCGCCGGATATCTGGTGAGGGTAGGAGCGCTCAAACCCCTCGAGCCCGACAAGGTTCAAATACTCGGACACATCGCCCTTGTGCTGCCTGTATATGCGCCGCGCCTTCAGCCCCGCCGCGATGTTCTTTTCCACCGTGAGCCACGGGAACAGCCCATGCTGCTGGAAAACGTACCCGCGCTCCGGCGACGGCTTCTCGATAATCTCACCGTTTAGCGTAAGCGTACCAGCCTGCGGGCGGTCAAGCCCCGCAATCAGACGCAGCAGCGTCGTCTTGCCGCAGCCGGAGGAGCCGATTATCGACACGAACTCGCCCTCGTTTACGGTCAGGTTGATATCGCGCAGGGCTTCAAGCGGATTCCCGTGCACATCCGTGTAAATGCGGGTCACGCCCGTGACCTCAACTGCGTTCTTCGACACTTGACGTCAACCCCCTTTGCCAGATAAGCGCGCGGCTTTGAATCGCGCCGATTATTTTCAAAATTACGGAAAACAGCACCGCCATAATTATAATGGCGGCGTAGACCTTGTAGTAGCTGCTCCACGCCTTCGCCCAGTTGATGTAGTAGCCGAGCCCGCCGCGCGCGCCCATCATCTCCGTCATGACGAGCGTGGTGAACGCGAGTCCGTTCGCCGTTGAAACGCCCGTAAATATCGACGGCAGCGCGTTCGGAATCGCCACGTGCAGCAGCTGGTAGAACCGCCCGCCGCCTATCGTCTGCGCGACCTCAAAATACGCCTTCTGCGTCGCCTGCATACCGCGCGCCGTCTGGAATCCGATCGGGAACCACGCGCACATCGATACCAGAAAACACCCCGCGAGGAAGGACGACGGGAAAATGTTGAGCGCGAACGGCATCCACGCCACGGCGGGAATCACGCCCGTCATCTTCAAAACCGGCATAATCCAGTAATTCGCCTTGACGAACCACCCGATCAGTATGCCCGTACCCACGCCGAGCAGAACGCCGCTGAAAAACCCGAAAGCGTAGAGTCTCAGCGAGTAGACGAGGTTACTCAGCAGAAACTCCCACTCCTCCACAAAAACCCACGTTATCTGCGAGGGCCCCGGGAAAAACGGCATGTGCAAAAGCCCGAACTTGGTGCCGAGCAAATCCCACGTCAGCAGCACTAATCCGATAAAGAACCGGAACGGCGCGCGCTTCGCGTATTTCTCGCGGCGCTCCTCGTTAAACCACGAAAACACCGCGGTGGCCAGATATATAAAAATCAGACCCGCGAGGATAGCGCGGTACGCCTCGTCGCGGATAACAAAGGTCTGATTCTGGAGGGTGGGGAGCACAAAGCTCCCCACCTCCGCGAGGGCGAATCCCGACAGCGTCAGAACCGTCCAAAATGTAAACTTGATATTCGAGATTCTCATATTAATAATCGTTTGTCGCTACGTCGGCGTACAGCTTTCCGGCGATCTCCTCCGCGTCCGTGGAGGACGTCAGATATCCGAGGTCGATCAGCTTCTGGCTGAAGTACACAACATCCTCGTAGACGTTCGCCGTGCCCGCGGCGCGATCCGCGTATGTCGGATAGTCGTAGTTTTTGATGAGCTTTACCGCCAGGTCAACGTCGTCCACGTTTATGTACTTCTTGTCGATGACCAGCTTTGCGGCCGCTTCCGGATTGTCGTTAATCCAGTTCTGCGCCGAGTGATAGGCGCGCAGCAGCGAGGCGATCTGCTCGGGATCCTCTCTCAGAACCTTTTCGGAGGCCATGAGGAAGCAGCAATATCTCCCGTCAAAGGGGTGGGAATCGTGCAGGTCAAAAATCTTGCGGAAACCGCTGTCCAGCGCCTGCGCGCCTATCGGATCCCAGATGGCCACGGCGTCAACCTCGCCCTTTCTTGCGGCCTCAAGCTCCAGATTGCCGTCGCCGTAGGGGATAAACTCAACCTCGTCGTCCTTGACGGAGGACAAGCCCTTGTTGACCTTGACGCCATATGTCTCGAGCCAGACCTGAGCGACCTGATGCTCCGTGCTGCCGAGCTCCTCGATGGCGATTTTCGCTCCCGCCAAATCCTCGGGCTTCTGAATGGGCGAATCCTCAAGCACCACGATTGTTATGCAGCCCCTGTGCAGACCGTCCACGACCTTGATGCCGACGCCGTTCTCAATAGACGGGAAGTAGGCGTAGTCCCAGTTTGCGAGCGGCAACGTGCCGTTATCAAGGCTGATCTTGCGCGTGTCGGAGTCTGCGGTAATCAGCTCGACGTCATACCCCTCGTCGGCGAAATAGCCGTTTTCAAAGGCAATCAGCGTCGGAATTCCGCAAAGCCCCGTGCCCTTGACAAGTTGAATCTTCTTGAGCACCTTCGGAGCTTCGGGCGTGGCGGCGGGCGCCGCCGTGCTGTCCCCGGATTGCGCCGGCGGAGTGGTGGCGCTCTGTGCCGGAGTATCGGCCGGCGGGGCGGCGGGTGCGGCTTTCGGCGCGCACGACGCGAACAGCGCGAGCGCGAGTGCCACGGATAATGCGATCGAGATTATGCGTTTCATTTTTTATTCCTCCAAATTATTTATTGGGTGTGGTCGGAATTGTTAAAACATATATTCATATATGTTTTATATAAATTGCAGTATGCCGCAAAAGTACATGAAAGTCAATAGCAAAAATCAAAAAAATCAGCCGCGAAATAATTTTGTAGGTTTTGCACAAACATCTTGCCGTGTTTTGTGCAATAAACCGAAACAACCCCGCAACCATTTCGGCTGCGGGGTTATTTCTTGGTCCGGGCTGCGGGATTCGAACCCACGGCCTCTTGCTCCCAAAGCAAGCGCGCTACCAAACTGCGCCAAGCCCGGACATCTTGCCTATTGTACATGACAAAAATAAGATTTTCAAGTGTAAAATTCGCTATTGCATGTGCGGCGCGAAAAATGTATAATACAGAAAAAAACGGGAGGGTACCACCATGGCACGTCGCGACAAGGAAAATTACTACCTCGATATCGCGGAGACCGTTCTGGAGCGTTCCACCTGCCTGCGCCGGAATTACGGCGCTATAATCGT
>JAISKU010000057.1 GCA_031261245.1 Oscillospiraceae bacterium
TGCTGTATGAGCCGTATATATATGAGCCGACGGCGGTGCAGGAGTCGTTCGAGGGGCCGCAGACGGTGCCGGCGGGGTGCATTTTCGTGATGGGCGACAACCGCAACCACTCGACGGACAGCCGCAACGGGATTGTCGGCTTTATCGACGCGCGAAACGTGCTCGGAAAGGTGCATTTTGTGCTGATGCCGGGCAAGGACGACTTCGGGATACGCGACTGGGGCCGCATAGGCTCCGTCTATAAGACACTGCCGTGAGCGGCGAGATGAATATCCAGTGGTTCCCCGGGCACATGACGAAGGCCCGCCGCAAAATGGCGGAGGATATAAAGCTTGTGGACGCGGTATGCGAGGTGCTTGACGCGCGCATACCGCGCTCCTCGTCGAACCCGGATATGGCGGAGCTGACGGCGGGCAAGCCGAGGCTTGTGATACTCAACCGCGCGGATTTGGCCGACCCGGGCGCCACGCGGCGGTGGGGCGGCGCGCTCATCTCGCGCGGCTTCGGCGTACTGGAGACGGACTGCAAATCCGGGCGGGGCGTGGACAAATTCCCCGAGGCGGCGCGCGCGCTGTGCTCGGACTTGCTCGCGCGGCGCGCGGAGCGCGGACAGACGGGAAAAACGCTGCGCGTGATGGTCGTCGGGATACCGAACGTGGGGAAGTCGTCGTTTATCAACCGCGTGGCGCGCAGGCGCGCGGCGGAGACGTCCGACAGGCCGGGCGTGACGCGCGGAAAGCAGTGGATAAACTGCGGGAACGGGATTGAACTTTTAGACACGCCGGGGATACTCTGGCCGAAATTCGACGACGCGGCGACGGGGGAGAATCTCGCGATAACGGGCGCGGTGAAGGACGAGATACTCGACATCGAGCTGCTCGGCACGCGGCTTATGCTGCGGCTTTGGGCGGAGTACCGCGGGCGCGTGGCGGAGCGGTACAAGCTGCGCGACGGGGACGAGCCGGATCCGGAGAATCCGCTTGAGATCATCGCGCGGCGGCGTGGCTACGTCGTCTCCGGCGGGGAGGCGGACACGCGGCGCGCGGCGATAATGCTGCTCGACGAGTTTCGCGGCGGCAAGCTCGGGCGCGTGACTCTGGAGCTTCCGGAGTGAGGCCGGAGATGTGGAATTTGGAGAAAGCCCTCTTTGAAGAGGGCTTTTCGCGCGTTGCGGGAGTTGACGAGGCGGGGCGCGGGCCGCTCGCCGGCGACGTGTACGCCGCGGCCGTGATTCTGCCGCCGGGCGCGGTGATCGACGGGCTCGACGACTCGAAGAAGCTCACGGAGAGGGTGCGGGAGCGGCTTTTCGACGTGATAATGTCAACCGCAACCGCCTACTGCGTCGCGTCCGCGTCCGTCGCGGAGATTGAGGAGCGCAACATACTCGGGGCGACGTACCTCGCGATGAACAGGGCGATAGCGGGACTTGGGATTGCGCCGGACATCGCGCTCATTGACGGCAACCGCGACGCGGGGATTGAGTATCCGTGCCGCACGGTCGTCAAGGGCGACTCGCTCTCGGCGAGCATCGCGGCGGCGTCGATTCTCGCGAAGGTGAGCCGCGACAGGTACATGGCGGAGCTCGACGCGCGGTACCCGGGGTACGGTTTCGCGAGGCACAAGGGCTACGGCACGGCGGAGCACTACGCGGCGATCCGTGCGCTCGGCGCGACGCCGGAGCACCGCAGTCTGTTTTTGAGAAAGGCGCACTGATGGGTGAGACGCAGAAGCGCGGGAATTTCGGCGAGGACGCGGCGCTGGAGTTTCTGAAAAAGCTCGGCTACGGCGAGCTTGACCGCACGTACCGCACGCGGTTCGGAGAGATAGATCTGATCGTGCGGGACGGGGAGTACGTGGTTTTCGTCGAGGTAAAGACGCGGAAGAACAGCGATTTCGCCGAGGCGCGCGAGTTTGTGAGCGCCGCGAAGCAGAAGCGCGTGCGCACGACGGCGCAGATTTGGTTAAATTCGCACGACACGGAGCTTCAGTCGCGCTTTGACGTCGTGGAGGTCTACGCGCCGCAGGGCGCGGACACGAAAAACCCGGAGATTATCCACATCGAGAACGCGTTTTAGGGTTTTACGGACTTCACGTACTCGTAGATGTAGCGCCCGGCGTCCGCGCCGTGCTTTTCGCAGAGCTTGACTATCGCGGAGCCGACGATTACGCCGTCGGCGAAGCCTGCGATCTCCCGCGACTGCCCGGGCGTGCTGATTCCGAAGCCCACGGCGGCGGGTACGTCCGTGACCGATCTGATCGTCTCGATTATCGAGCGCAGGTCGGTTTTTATTTCGCTGCGCACGCCCGTGACGCCCATCGACGACACGACGTAGATGAAGCCCGACGCGTCTTTTGCGATTTCCGCGATGCGCGCCTCGCTCGTCGGGGCGATGAGCGAGATGACGTCGATGCTGTGCGCTTTCGCGGGGGTTTTGACCTCGGGCTGTTCCTCAAACGGCAGGTCGGGGATTATCACGCCATCAACGCCGGCGGCGGCGCAGTCCGCGAAGAATTTGTCGTATCCGCGGCGGAACACGGGGTTCAGGTACGTCAGAAAGACGAGCGGCACGTCCGTTTTCGCGCGGAGACGCGCCGCGAGCTCAAAGCAGCCGTCCACCGTCGCGCCGCCGGACAGCGCGCGGATGTTCGCCGCCTGAATCACGGGGCCCTCGGCGATGGGGTCGGAGAACGGTATGCCGATCTCGATGAGGTCCGCGCCGGCGCGCTCCATCTCGAGGATAAACTCCTCGCTCTTCTCAAAGCTCGGGTCGCCGCCAGTGACAAAGCCGATGAACGCCTTGCCGTGGTCAAAAGCCTTTGAAATCCTACTCATTGATATCAGCCCCCCTGTAGCGCGCAATCGCCGCGACGTCCTTGTCGCCGCGCCCCGAGAGGCAGAGGATCACGCTCTCATTTTTACTCATCTGCGGGACGATCTTGCGCGCGTGGGCGACGGCGTGCGCGGATTCTATGGCGCAGATGATGCCCTCCGTGCGCGCGAGGTACTCGAACGCCGAGACGGCCTCCTCGTCCGTGACGGGGACGTACTCGGCGCGGCCGATCTCGTGCAGGTGCGCGTGCTCCGGGCCGAGTCCGGGGTAGTCGAGCCCGGCAGAGATGGAGTACACGGGCGCGATCTGGCCCTGCTCGTCTTGACAACAGAGGGATTTCATGCCGTGGAACACGCCGACGGAGCCGCGCGCGACGGTCGCGGAGTGCTTGGCGGTGTCGATGCCCAGCCCCGCCGCCTCGCAGCCGATGAGACGCACGGAAGCGTCGCCGATGAAGTTGTAGAACATGCCGATGGCGTTGCTGCCGCCGCCGACACAGGCGATTACGGCCGAGGGCAGCGCGCCCTCGCGCTCGAGAATCTGCGCGCGCGCCTCC
>JAISKU010000136.1 GCA_031261245.1 Oscillospiraceae bacterium
GAGGTCACGGGTCTGCTCGACATCGCCCGCGCCGTCGGAATTCCGGCGCTCTTCGCGCTCGTTTTCCTCGGCCTCGGGCTGAAATACATCCCGAAATTCCTCGACGCGTGGCTCGTCTCCCGCCGTGAGCTCGGAGAACAGTCCACGCGCGTCATCGAGGTCTCCGCCCGCGCCGAAATCGCCCTGCGCCAGGCGGGCGAGGCCATCGCCCGCAGCGCGGAGACCTCGGAGCGCATGGCGGCGGCGTTTGAGAACATTCTCGCCTCCGTCACACAGCTCGCCCGCGAGCTCGGGGAGCACGACAGGCGCGCCGGGGAGATGAACGTCGGGATACACCAGATTCTGGAGAACACGCGGCTGTAGGCCGGGAGGTAAACGCATGAACACAAACACAGAGGCGGTAATCGCCGTCGCCCGCGGCTTCCTCGGCGTCGCCGAGTCGCCCGCGGGCAGCAACAGCGTGATTTTCAACACGCACTACTACGGCAAAAGCGTCTCCGGGGCCGCCTACCCGTGGTGCGCGGCGTTCGTCTGGGACGTGTTCCGCATGGCGGGACTTTCGCCGATATACTACGGCGGCGGCAAAACGGCCGCGTGCGCGGACGTGCTCGCCTACGCGAAAAAGACCGGCCGCCTCGTCGCCGGCGGATACCGTCGCGGCGACGTCGTGCTGTACCGCTTCGGGCGCACGGGCGCGGCCGCCGACCACATCGGCATCGTCACGTCGGCGGACGGCGCCTCACTGCGCGCCGTCGAGGGCAACACCTCGCCGACGAGCGACTCAAACGGCGGCGAGGTACTGGAGCGCGCCCGCAGCCTCGCGAACGTCGTCGGGGCCTACCGCCCCGATTACGGCGCGGACAGCGCGGACGGGGCCCTCAGCCTCGCGGAATTTGAGCTTCTCCTGCAAAAGCACATGAGCATCGCAGGCTCCGGCGACGCGCACAGCGCCTGGGCGGAGACCGCAATCCGCGCCGCCGTGTCGTCGGGGCTCGTCTCCGGCGGCGGCAACGGCGATTTCGGCTGGCGGAAGCCCGTGACAAAGGAAACCGTCGCGCAGATGCTCTACAATCTCACGCAGATACTTAGGAAAGGGTGATCACAATGGCTGAAATCACGACATATACCCCCAAGGGAACCTACCTCGACAGCGGCCTCGCCGAGCTCGAAAAGGCGCGCGTCGCGCAGGCTCAGGCGGACTGGAGCGCCGCGTACAAGGCCGGCGACAAGGCCGGAATGGACGCCGCGCACTCCGCGGCCGAGGCGGTGCGCGCGGGAAGCGCGCTCAGATACTCCGGCGGCGCGGACGGCTCCGAGTACATCCCGCTCTACTCCGTCGCGGCGGCGGAGCCCGCCGTCCCGTCCGGCTACTCGGCCTACGCCATGCCGTCGCCGGGCGGCGCGCAGGAGTACATTCGCGAGCTCTACAGGGCGCAGGAGGACGCGAACATAAACGCGCTCCGCTCGGCGTATGAGCGCAACGTGCTCACGCTCGACGCGGCCGCCGAAAAGCTCCCGCTCGAGTACAACACCGCCCGCGACAGGCTCTACGGCGCGAGCGAGATTGAGAAATCCTCGTTCAATGAGCGCGCCGCCGCGCAGGGACTCAACTCCGGCGCGGGCAGCCAAGCTCGCCTGTCGATGGACAACGCGCTCCTGTCCGGGCTCGGCGCAATCTCGCGCGAGGAGGCGGGCAAAAAATCCGACCTCGCGCTCCAAAAGGCGCAGCTTGAGACGGCGTACAGAAACGGCATTGCCGAGGCCGTCGCGGAGGGCAACCTCGCGATGGCGCGCGAGCTTTTAGACGACCTCGCGCGCGTCGATTCGCTGAAGCTCTCGGCGGCAAAGGCCCAGGCCGATGAGAACTACCGCGCGTACACGAGCAAATATTGAGCGTCGCGGAGGAAACGCGCCCGTCACGGGCGCGTTTCTTCTATATAATTCATATATATTTAATGACATTCTCCCGTTTTTGTGCTATTGTGTTGCCAATCAAGTCCGGAGGTGACGGCGCATGGCCACAGAGCCCAAAACCTGCAAGCTGCGAATCGGCGGCATGACGTGCCAGAATTGCCAGAACAAAATTGAAAAGCGCCTCCGAAAGACCGCCGGCGTCGAGAGCGCGGACGTCAGCTACGTGCGCGGCACGGCGACCGTCGCGTATGACGCCGCCGTCGTCTCGCGCGCGGAGCTTGAGTCGGCCGTGCGAAAGCTCGGCTACGACGTGCTCTCGCGCGACGCAAAAGCGCCCTCGGGCTCGCGGCAGGCGGCGGGCGCGCTCGTAATTCTGCTCGCGCTGTTCATAATTCTCCGCCTTACCGGCCTCTCCGACATCTTCAACCGCTTCCCGACGGCCGAGGTCGGCGTCGGCTACGGTATGCTCTTCGTGATAGGACTTCTCACCTCGATCCACTGCCTCGCCATGTGCGGCGGCATAAACCTGTCCCAGTGCCTCCCCGCCGCCGACGATTCCGCCGGCCGCTTCGCCGCAATGCGGCCTAGCGCGCTGTACAATCTCGGCCGCGTAATCTCATACACGCTCGTCGGCGCGGTTGTCGGCGCGCTCGGCTCGGTGATAAGCTTCTCCGGGGCTCTGCGCGGCGTCGTACAGCTCGCGGCCGGCGTTTTCATGGTGCTCATGGGCGTGAACATGCTCGGCGTATTCCCCGCCCTGCGCAAAATCACTCCGCGCCTGCCCCGCGTGTTCACGCGCAAGATTGAGAGCGAAAAGGGCAAGGCCTCAAGTCCGCTCGTCATCGGCCTGCTAAACGGCCTCATGCCGTGCGGCCCGCTTCAGGCGATGCAGCTTTACGCGCTGTCCACCGGCTCGCCGCTGCGCGGCGCGGTGTCCATGCTGCTGTTCTCGCTCGGAACCACGCCCCTGATGTTCGGCCTCGGCGCGCTCGGCTCACTCCTCAGCCGCAAATTCACAAAAAAAGTCATGACCGCCGGCGCGGCGCTCGTCGTCGTACTCGGCCTCGTCATGTTCTCGAACGGCTGGAGCCTCTCCGGCCTCCCCGGCGCGTCACTCGGGGCGCCCTCCGGCGCCTCCGCCGCCGACATCGTAATCGAAAACGGCGTGCAGCTCATCGACAGCACGCTGTCGAGCGGCGGCTACCCCGCGATAACCGTCCTCGCCGGTACGCCCGTGCGGTGGAACATCTCCGCGCCAAAGGGGAGCATCAACGGCTGCAACTACAGAATGATAATCGACGCCTACGGCATCTCGCACCAGTTCTCGGAGGGCGACAACGTCCTCGAGTTCACGCCCGCGACCGTCGGCAAGGTCACGTACACCTGCTGGATGGGCATGATCCGCGGCACAATCACCGTCGTGAACCCCACGGCGGCTCAAAATATAGCTTAGGAGAAATCAGCATGAAAAAAGCCCTTCTCGTCCTCGCCCTCGCCGTACTCCTCACCTCTTGCGCCTCAAAGGGCGCGCCCGCGGCAAAGACCGTCACCCGCGACGAAAACCTCGTCATCCCCCTCTCGGACGTGTCCGAAAAGGCGTCCTTCTACCCCGTGGAGATAGGCGGGACAAAGCTCGAGGTCATCGCGATAAAGGCCGCAGACGGCACCGTGCGCACGGCGTTCAACACTTGTCAGGTCTGCTACGGCTCCGGCCGCGGCTACTACAAGCAGGAGGGCGACATGCTCGTCTGCCAGAACTGCGGCAACCGCTTCAAGGCGGATCACGTCGAGGTCCAGTCCGGCGGGTGCAACCCGTGGCCTATCTTCCCGGAGTACAAGACGGTGGAGGACGACAGCATAACCGTCCCGTATGAATACCTGAAAGAGGCGACGGTGATTTTCGGCAACTGGAAGACGGAATTTTAGAGGGAGGCGACAGATGAACAGTCAGGTACTCAGCATCTCCGGCATGACGTGCGCCGCCTGCTCCGCAAGGGTGGAGCGCGCGCTGAAAAAAACCTCCGGCGTCGTCGCGGCATCCGTCAACCTCGCGACGGAGCGCGCGACAATCACCTACGACGGCGCGTTAATCCAACCCGACGGGCTGATCTCCGCCGTCGAAAAGGCGGGCTACGGCGCCGCCGTCCCGCAGAAGAACACGTCCGACGCGGATCGGGAGCGCAAGCGCCGCGCGATACGCGTCCTGTGGACAAAATTCGCCGTCGCGGCGCTCTTCGCTCTGCCTCTGCTCTACCTCGCGATGGCGCCGATGATCTCCGCCGCGCTCCCGTTCCCCGACCTGACCCCGATGGGTCACGCGTACCTCCAGCTCGCGCTCGTGATTCCCGTCGTCGCCGTGGGGTACCGCTTCTACTACGTCGGCTTCCGCGCGCTGTGGCGCCGCAGCCCGAACATGGACTCGCTCATCGCCATCGGCACCTCGGCGGCGGTGCTCTACAGCCTTTACAGCATGTTCACCTTCACGCCACCCGCCATGGCGGGTATGGGCATGGCGGGGGACGCCATGCCGACGCTCTACTTTGAGTCTGCGGGCGTCATCATCACGCTCATTCTGCTCGGCAAATCGCTCGAGGCAGTCTCAAAGGGCCGCACCTCTGACGCTATCAAAAAGCTCATGGGGCTCGCCCCGCGCACCGCGTCGGTCATACGCGACGGCGCGGAGGTGGAGATTCCGATTGACGAGGTGCTCGTCGGCGACATCATCGCCGTGCGCCCCGGCGGCAAAATCCCCGTTGACGGCGCCGTGACGGAGGGCAACACCTCGATTGACGAGTCCATGCTAACCGGTGAGAGTATGCCCGTGGACAAGCGCCCCGGCGATCCCGTCTACGCCGCGACTATCAACGCGAACGGCACCGTCCGCTTCCGCGCGGAGAAAATCGGCGCGGACACCGCCCTCGCGCAGATAATCAAGCTCGTGGAGGACGCGCAGGGCACAAAGGCGCCGATTGCGCAGCTCGCCGACGTCGTGTCGGGCTACTTCGTGCCCATCGTGTGCGCTATCGCGCTTCTCGCCGCCGTCGCGTGGTATCTCGGCACGCGCGACGTGGAGTTCGCGCTCACCATATTCATCTCCGTGCTCGTAATCGCGTGCCCGTGCGCGCTCGGCCTCGCCACACCGACCGCGATAATGGTCGGCACGGGCAAGGGCGCTGAAAACGGAATTCTCATCAAGGGCGGCGACGCGCTTGAGACGGCGCACAAAATCGACGTGGTTGTCCTCGACAAAACGGGAACCATAACGGAGGGCCGCCCCGCCGTCACCGCCGTCGAGGGCGACATAATCCAACTCGCCGCGAGCCTTGAGAGGTATTCGGAGCATCCGATCGCCCGCGCCGTCTGCGACTTCTACGACGGCGACTACCTCGAGGTCACGGACTTCCGCGCCGTCGTGGGCGAGGGCGTCTCCGGCGTCATCGACGGCAAAAACGTCGAGATACGGCGCGGCGTAAAGCTCTACGTGGACGGCGACTACCGCGGACAGATCACCGTCTCCGACAAGATCAAGGACACGAGCCGCGCGGCCATCGCGCGTATGCGCGCCCTCGGCCTCAAGGTCGTGATGATCACGGGCGACAGCCGCGCCACGGCGGAGGATATCGCGCAGCAGGCCGGTGTGAGCGACGTGCTCGCGGAGGTCTACCCCGGCGACAAGGCCGCGGAGGTCAAACGCTTGCAGGAGAGCGACGGCGGCCGCATCGTCGCGATGGTCGGCGACGGGATAAACGACGCGCCCGCGCTCGCTCAGGCGGACGTCGGAATCGCGATCGGCTCCGGCACGGACGTCGCGATGGAATCCGCCGACATCGTCCTCATGCGCAGCGACCTGATGGACGTTCCGACGGCAATCCTGCTCTCGCGCCGCACAATCCGCAACATCAAGCAGAATCTGTTCTGGGCGTTCGGCTACAACGTCGTCGGTATCCCGATTGCCGCCGGCGTGCTCCACCTCTTCGGCGGCCCGCTGCTAAGTCCCATGTTCGCCGCCGCCGCGATGAGCCTGTCGAGCGTCTCGGTACTCACAAACGCGCTGAGACTCAAGAGATTTAAGCCGTAAAGGAGATTATATATGATTCGAGGGAAGTACACCGGTCTCGCGCGCCTCGCGTCGCACGCGCCGGGCGCCGTCACGGTTCGCGGCTATATCCGCTCAAACCGCTACAACGGCCACGTCGGCTTCATCGACCTCAACGACGGCACGCGCCACGCGGGCGTTCAGGTCGTGTATGAAGCCGAGGCCGCGTCAAAATACCCCACCGGCGCGTCCGTCGAGGTGCGGGGTGAGCTCGTATTCACGCCGGAGGCGCGCCAGCCGTTCGAGGTTCGCGCGTCGGAGATATCGCTCGTCGGCGACTGCGACGCGGACTTTCCCATGCAGAAAAAGCGCCACTCGCTTGAGTTTCTGCGTGAGCTCCCGCATCTTCGCACCCGCACGAACACGTTCTCCGCGCTCTTCCGCGTGCGCAACGCGCTGTCCATGGCGATACATGAGTATCTGCAAAACGACGGCTTCATGTACGTCGCCGCGCCGATAATCACCGG
>JAISKU010000159.1 GCA_031261245.1 Oscillospiraceae bacterium
GAAGGGCGCCATGTCCAGTCTCTTCAGCTGAAAGAGTCCGTTTGTCATGAGTTCCTCCTTGTTTTGTAAGATGAATTAACGGCGGCGCAATAATCCAATATTGCGCCGCTGTTATTGCACATATTGTTGAAATTATATTAATATTTTTGGGGAGAAATTGCAATATCAACTATTTAATTTTGGTATAAGCGTTTACTTATGCAAATTGCTTTTATACTGCAAATAAAAGAGGTTTATTTTGTGCAGTTTGATTAATAAATTTTCATATTTCGCGCGCGGAGCTTGATTCGGGGACGGCGATATGCTAAAATATGCTGTAAATTCGCGCGCGTAAAACAGGCGAAAGGATAAGGAAAAGGTTATGCAGATAAATCAGCTGAGATGTTTTGTCATGGTGGCGCGGTGCGGCAGCATAACGGCCGCCGCGAAGCAGATGTATGTCTCGCAGTCGGCGATGTCGCAGGCGATCTCCCAGCTTGAAAAGGAGCTGGGCATCAAGCTTTTTGAGAGCTCCGGCAGGAATATCGCGCTCAGTTCCGTCGGGAAGAAGATTCTGCTGAGTGCGCAGATGATAATCGACGAGTGCAACCTGATAAAGCACGAGTGCGAGCTTCAGCAGAACGGGAAGATGTCCGTGTCGCTGTCCGCGCCCGCGCTGCCGACGCAGGTCGGGCGGCTTGTGCGCGGGTTTTACGCCGAGCACCCGGGAATAGGCGTGATGCAGCAGCCGACGATAGGCTCCGAGCCGGAGATAATGATAGGCGTGACGCTCGACGAGAATTTCTCCGAGAAGCGCGTGAGGATAATAACGGAGGAGATAGGGCTTGTCGTGCCGACGAACCACAAGCTGTACGGCTGCGGCAGCATCAAGCTCAAGGAGCTGAGTCCGTACCCGATAATAAGCATGAGCAGCAAAAACGACATGCGCAGCCTCGAGGATCACTTCTGCGGGATGGCTGGCTTCTCGCCGACGAGGGAGCGGGAGATGTTCACGCTCTCGGAGCTGCTGGAGCTCGTGTACGCCGAGGTGGGCGTCGCGTTTTTCCCGTTCAAGCTCTGGGGCATTGAGACGATCTCGCCGGAGCGCATAGTGCGGATAACCTCGCCGAAATGCTATCGGTACATATACGTCGAGCAGAGGACGTTTCCGTCGTCAAACGAGACGGCGGTAAAGACATTTTTCGACTACGTGGTAACTGCGTTTCGGGAATACTGAGCGCAAAAAATAAGTATCGGAGGGAAATTCAATGACAAAGAAGGAACTGCTCACGCTCGTAATCAAGTACACGGAGGCCCTCACGCACAACGCGCCCGGCGAGGTGCCGGTCAGCGCGGAGTGCAGGACGACGTATGAGGGCGCGCTCGCGCCGCTCGGCTCCGGCGACATCTGGGGTCTGCCGCGGCGGATTCCGTACCGGCAGACGTTCGTCGATCCGGTGACGCGCACGGCGTGCTTCAGCGGCATTGTGACGAACAACATAGCCGCGAGCGCGGTGCCGGACGAGATCAAGCCGCTCGTCTTCAGGCCGCAGAAATGGTGGATGTACTTTGTGCGGCTTCAGGCCGACGAGACGGGCAAAATCTGTGAGATAGAGGAGATCGCGCGGCAGGAGACGGCGGCGACGATGAAGGTCACGCCGGCGATGATGGAGCCGCCGAGAATCCTCGAGTGCCCGATAGCCGAGGAGGACAGGAGCACGCGCGAGGAGATGATACGCATCGCGTCGCTGTACTGGGACGGGGTGCAGAAGCTCGTCGACCCGAACATCGTGCCGTTTCACCCGGACGCGTTCCGCGTGGAGATAGGGACGAAGTGCGCCGACAGCTACGACGACCCGAACAGCGTGCGGACGCAGTACGACATACCGAATTTCTACTGGGAGGTAATCAAGCGGCGGTACCCGATAGTGGACGTGAACACGGGGATTGTGATCTCGATGGTGCACATGCTCGGCCGGCGCCCGCAGGAGCCGACGGGGTACGTGACGGACATTTTTAAGATTGAGAACGGCATGATAAAGTACGTGTACGCGTTCCACGACTGGCTTATCGACTTCGTGGACTGGGAGGGCATAGGCCCGCAGACGACGGCGGAGCTCGACGCGGGGTAATGCGTTTATAAGATAAAGTTATGAATTCTGCCGGATTTTCCGCTTGCTTTGCGCCCGTTATTGTGCAATAATGGGTACAAATATTTGAAAATCCGGAGGGAGCGTGGACTTAATGGGCTACCAGTATCTTTTTGACCTGAACGACGAGGCGAACTGGATCTATCCGAGCAGGCTTATGAATCCGAACGGGACGATCGGCGAGGACGCGCGCACAATCAGCTTTGGCGAGGGCGAGCACAAGCTTTACGCGTGCGGATCCTCCGTCATGTACAAGAACACCGACGGCAATCTGCATTTTCACGAGCACCACGTCGGCTACGAGACGTTTTTCGTGGACGGCGGAGGACTGGACATCATCTGCAACGGCAAGCGGGCGTATGTCGCGCCGGGCGGGATTGTGTTCGTGCGGCCGTATGAGGCGCACGGCATGTTTGTGCGCGAGGACACGAAGTACAGGGGCTTTCAGCACGACATAGACGGGCCGCCGGGCAACGCCGAGCGGGATCTGCTCGAGACGAAGATACCGGGCGCGCTTGAGCTTCCGGAGTTCCCGAGGGAGCTGCTTTTTCCCAAGGATTTCTATGAGCGCGAGGAGGCGCCCGTGTACGAGACGGTGCCGCCGGAGGAGTGCCCGACGATACGGCACATCAGCCGCCCGATAGCGAGCTTCGCGCTCGACGGCGCGACGGCGAAGATGATAACGGCGCGGTGGGAGAACGGCGGGATAAACGAGATGTGGGCGGCGGAGCTTGAGAAGGGCTTTTACGCGAAGTCCGTGCCGTTCCCGGCCGTGGCGGAGATGTACTACGTGACGGCGGGCGAGATTGAGTTCACGGTGTACGACGAGACGTTCACGGCGCACAGCGAGTGCGTGGTGAAGATACCGAAATTCGCGCCGCACAGCATAGTCGCGAAGACGGACGCCGTGATATACGACGTGGTGGGGCTTACGCGGTGGTACGCGTACTTTCAGGATCGCGCGTCGATACTCCAGCACGCGCCGGAGAGGGCGGCGAAGCCGGAGACGTGGGACGCGCTGCGGAGGAAATACGGGTGCCAGGTGGCCGAGACGGGACGGAAATAGGCCGTAAAAGAGCGAAAAAACAAAATTTACATAATATTGAGGTGGATGTCTATGGATCTGCGCGTATTAGACCCGGCTCCGGAGGAGGATTTCACACGCTACAAGCCCCCGGAGAGCATTGAGCTGCGCGGAAAACAACTGTCAATAGCACTCGACGACGGGAGCGCGGTAAAGCTCGCCTTCGCCGGGGGGGACGCCCCGAGCCACGACTGTGTGAAGATCAGCGAGAACGTGTTTTTCATCAGCTACGTGACGATTGAGGCGTGCGTGTCGTACGTACTCGACACGGCGACGGGACTCGTCACGCGCGTCGCGGCGGGGCAGTCCGGAAAAGCGGAGATATCCTTCGGGGCGCTCGCGGACACTCCGGCGACGAGCTTGCACGGATTCACGGCCGACCTCGCGGGGAACGCCGCGGAGTGGACGCTCGGCACCGGGGATCAGTCGTTTTTCAAGGTCGTGTACGGCGACGGCGGCGCGGAGCTCTCGCGGCCGCGGGATTCCGGCGCGGCGCTCGCCGCTACGGATTTCAAGGCGGTGAAAATCGCGGAGGGGATCTATCTGCAAAACGCGGCGGTGACGCGCGGCGGCGAGGTGTTCTCCGTGAATCTGCTGTCGGACTTCGACCGCGTGAAGTGCGTCGGCAACGTGTTCGGCACGGCGGCGGACGGCCGCGTGTTCTACAGGGTGATCGGCGGCTACGGCCGCATAGTATGAAAGGGGAACTGTAAAAATGGATCTGCGTGAACTCAGCAAATACGGACAGGGCGACATCGACCATTACGCGCCCCCGGCGAGCTACGAGCTTGTGGGGCAGAGATTCTATTTCATAATGGACGACGGAAAGGACTACGAGCTGAATTTCGTGAGCCGCGAGGCGCTCGAGTGGAATTTCGTCGGCGAGGCGCCGCAGAAGGCGGAGTACATATGCTCCAAGGGCGAGGAGACGACGTATCTGGTGAGCTATGAGCTCGGCACGACGCCGCGCTCCAACCACACGTATGTGATCGACCTGGAGAATTGGCTCGTGACGCGCATCTCCGCCAAGGTCGGGGAGAACGCGAGGTACCCGTACCTCATCACGCCGAGATATGAGTTCGGCGCGATACGCCGCGACGGGGTGGAGCCGACGTTCAAGCGCCACGGCTACACGTCGGATCTCATCGGGAACATCGTGCAGTGGAATTACGGCGGCATGGAGACGGTGCACATCTACTACTGCGCGAATTACTACCGCATAACGTATCCGCCCGAAAGGGCGTCCTCGCAGATGTTCAACGAGACGCTCGCAAAGCTGCCGAGCTCCGACGAGCCGACGGCGTACATAAAAATCAAGGAGGGCGTGTACCTGTTCAGCCTCACGGAGGCGAACATGGAGCGCCTTGTCGGCGCCGCCATGCCGTTCCGCAGCAACACGATGTGCTTTATCCAGAACTACAAGTCCGTGACGCTGATCGGGCGCGCGTTCGGCACGCTTACGTATGAGGACGGGGATCACGCCCTGCACAAGATGTTCGGGGCCGTCGGCAAGGTTCTCGAGCCCGCGAACACGCCGGACTATATCCAAAAGCTGCTGACCGATCCGAACCCGTACCAGGTGTGAGCGAAAATATCGTAAAATATTGTAAAATAAGGAGATATTGAGATGGATCTGAGACAACTGAGCAAATTTGGCGGCGGGTCGATTGACCAGTACACGCCGCCCCTCTGCTTCGAGCTCGTGGGGGAGCGGCTTGAGCTCATCATGGACAACGGGTACGACATCACGCTGAGTTTCCTCGACAAGAACAAGCTCGAGTGGAGCTACGCCGGTGAGACGCCGAAAACCGAGGAGTACAAGTGCCTCAAGGCGGACGACACGACGTATCTCGTGAGCTTTGAGCTCGCGGACGTGACGCCGCGCGTCAACTACGCGTTCGTGATCGACGAGGAGAA
>JAISKU010000163.1 GCA_031261245.1 Oscillospiraceae bacterium
CGCTCGGCAGCGGCGCGATTATCTCGCGCGGGCCGAACATGAACCGCGCGTTCACGGATAAAATAATTGAGATCGCGAAAGCGGGCGACATACCGCACACGATTTCCGTGGAGCCCGGCGACTCGGGCACGGACGCGCGGGTGATTCAGACGGCGCGCGCGGGCGTCGCTACCGCGCTGCTCGGAATTCCGCTGCGCAACATGCACTCCGCCGTGGAGACGGTGAGTATTGAGGACGCGGAGTCGCTCGCGCGGCTGATTTGCGCGACGCTGAAGGGGTGTGATTTCGGTGCTTGAGATATTGAGGGAGTTGTGCGCTCTGTCCGGAGTGTCCGGCGACGAGGGCGAGGTGCGGGAGGCGATAAGCGCGCGTGTGTCGGATTTTGCGGACAGTGTGCGCACTGACGCGCTCGGCAATCTTATCGTCGAGAAGCGCGGCGCGCGGCGCTCCGGGCGGAAAATAATGCTCTGCGCGCACATGGACGAGGTCGGCTTGATCGCGACGCACATCACCGACGACGGGTACGTCAAATTCGCGTGCGCTGGCGGAATTGACCGCCGCGTTCTGATCGGAAAGCGCGTGTTTTTCGGCAAAAACCGCGTGCCCGGAGTGGTCGGCTGCAAGGCGGTGCATCAGCTCTCGGGCGCCGAGCGCGAGAGCGTGCCGAAAACGGACGAGATGTACATTGACATCGGCGTCGTGTCGCGCGAGGACGCGGAAAGACTCGTGACAATCGGCGACACGGCGGCGTTTGACGGCGGCGCGCTCGAATTCGGGGACGGATTTCTGCGGGCGAAGGCGATAGACGACAGGCTCGGCTGTGCCGTCATGATAAAGCTGCTTGAGGAGGAGCTGCCCGTCGATTGCACGTTTGTGTTCACGGCGCAGGAGGAGGTCGGCGCGCGCGGGGCGCGCGCGGCGAGTTTTGCGGTGAACCCCGATATCGCGCTCGTACTCGAGGCGACGACTGCGGCAGATTTACCCGGCGTCGCGGAGCACAAGCGCGTGTGCGCTCTCGGCGGCGGGGCGGTGATTCCGTTCATGGACGGCGGGGCGGTGTATGACAAGGCGCTTTATGCGGCGCTTACGGAGGCAGCAACGGAGCGTGGGATACCGTGGCAGACGAAGCGGTATATCTCCGGCGGGACGGACGCGCAGGCGGTTCAGCGGTCGGTCGGCGGCGTGCGTACCCTCGCGCTCGCGGCTCCGGTGCGGAACCTGCACTCGCCGGCGTGCGTCGGGAAAATTTCCGATTTTGAGGCTGTTCTCGCGCTCGCGCGGGTGTTTTTGGAGATGGTGTAGTATGGATATGCCAAACAAAATCCGCGAGCTCGCCGCGCAGACGATGTTCGACGTCGCGCCGCGCTTTGCGGAGATTGACGACGTGGCGGAGGAGAACACGCGGCGCGTCCTCGGCGCGTTTCGGAATCACCGCGTGTCCGAGGCGCACTTCGCCGGCACGACGGGGTACGGCTACGACGACAAGGGGCGCGAGACGCTTGACAAGGTGTACGCCGAGGTGTTCGGGGCGGAAAAGGCGCTCGTGCGGACGGGCTTCGTCAACGGCACGCACGCGATTACGGCGTCGCTCTTCGGAGCTCTGCGCCCGGGCGACACGCTGCTGAGTGTGACGGGCGCGCCGTATGACACGATTCGCACGGCGATAGGAATCTCCGGCGAAGCGCGGGGGAGTTTGCGCGAGTGGGGCGTAAATTACAGGCAGGTGGACATTCACGCTGACGAAAACATATGGCACTCGACTATACGCGAGGCGATGGCGGACAAAACCGTCACAACGGTGTTTATCCAGCGCTCACGCGGGTACTCGGAGCGCGAGGCGCTGTCTGTCAAGGAGATAGCGGAGGTCGCGGAGGTTGTGCACACGTGCAACCGTGACGCCGCCGTGATTGTGGATAACTGCTACGGCGAGTTCACGGAGATCTGCGAGCCGAGCGCTGTGGGCGCGGATTTGATCGCGGGGTCGCTTATCAAGAATCCGGGCGGCGGGCTCGCCCCGTGCGGCGGATATATCGCGGGGCGCGCCGACCTCGTGGACAGCGCGGCTGCGCGGCTGACAAGTCCGGGTATCGGCGGGGAGTGCGGCGCGACGCTGGGCGCGAACCGCGCGCTTTTCCAGGGGTTTTTCATGGCTCCGCACACCACGGCGCAGGCGCTGAAAACGGCGGTGTTCTGCGCGCGGCTGTTTGAAAAAGCGGGATTTGAGGTGTCGCCGAGTTGGGACGCGCCGAGAAGCGACATCATACAGTCGGTGAAGCTCGGCTCGGCGGCGCTCGTGCGGAAATTTTGCGCCGGGATACAGGCCGCATCACCCGTGGATTCGTTCGTGACGCCCGTGCCGTGGGCGATGCCGGGCTATGACTGCGACGTGATTATGGCGGCGGGCGCGTTTGTCTCCGGCGCGTCGATTGAGCTGTCCGCCGACGCGCCGATGAGGGAGCCGTACACGGTGTATTTGCAGGGCGGGCTGACGTTCGAGGCGGGAAAGCTCGGCATAATGTCGGCGCTGTCCTCCATGTCGGACAAATAAAACGCGCGCCCACGGCATAGAGTGCTGTAGGGGGTGATGCAAATGCCGTCGCGTGTTTTAAGGCGTTTCGGCGCACGGCTTCGCGTACACAGACTGCGCGCGCCGTCGTCGCGAATCACAGTGGCCGTGCTGCTCATAGCGGTTCTCATAAGCGTCGTCGGAGCCGTGTTTGTCGCGCGGGTGAAGCCGATTGTCGCGGTGCTCGCGAAAGCGGAGGCGCGCGAGTACGTCGTGCGGGCGATAAACGACGCAGTGGAGACGGAGGTGTCCGGGGGGAAGCTGCGCTATGGCGAGCTCGTGACGCTCGAAAAGGATTCAAACGGCGCGATTACGGCGCTCGTCACCGACATGGCGAAGATAAACGTGCTGCAATCGCGCATATCGAATCAGGTGGCGACGAATATCGTGAATGTCATAAGCAGCAAGATGTCTGTGCCCCTCGGCGACGCGGTAGGCGGCATACTTTTCGCGGGGCGCGGGCCGAGGGTGCCGATAAAGGTGGAGTCCGTGACGGACGTGCGCACGCAGTTTGTCAACGACTTCTCGTCGGGCGGAATAAACCAGACGCGGCACAAGATCACGCTTTCCGTCACCGCCGACATCGTGATACTCATTCCCGGCGGCAGGACGAGCGCCGTGGTAGCGAGCGACGTGGCGGTCGCCGAGACGGTAATTGTCGGCAACGTGCCGAACGTATATGCGAACAACAATCCATAGGAGATGAAAATGGGTACTGAAGAGATTAGAGCGGAGATTGAGGCCTTACGCGCGGAGGTGCGGCGGCTCTCCGACAGCTATTACAACAGGGATACGTCACTCGTGTCGGATTTTGAGTACGACGCGCTGCTGCATAAGCTCGCGGATTTAGAGCGCGAGCACCCCGAATACAGGACGGCGGATTCGCCGACGGAAAAGGTGGGCGGCAGCGCGAGCGCGGCGTTCTCGCAGGTGGTGCATCCGGTCGCGTTGCAGAGCCTCACGGACGTGTTCTCGTTCGAGGAGGTCGAGGCGTTTTGCGCGCGCACGGAGGAAGCCGCGGGGGAGGACGGGTACACGGTCGAGCCGAAAATTGATGGGCTGTCCGTTGCGCTGTACTACGAGGACGGGGTTTTTGTGCGCGGGGCGACGCGCGGCGACGGGAACGTCGGCGAGGACGTGACGGAGAACCTCAAAACGGTGAAGTCGATACCCGCGCGACTCGAAAACGCGCCGGCGCGTCTCGCCGTGCGCGGCGAGGTGTATATGCCGAAAAGTGTGTTTGACGAGCTCAACGAGGTGCGCGAGGTCGAGGGAAAGCAGCTTTTCGCGAATCCGCGCAACGCGGCGGCGGGAAGCTTACGGCAAAAGGATTCGAGCCTGACCGCGGCGCGGAGGCTCGACATTCTCGTATTCAACATTCAGTACGCCGAGGGGCGCGAATTCTCGACGCACGCCGGGACGCTGGAATTTTTGCGGGAGGCGGGTTTTCACACGATACCGCACAGCGTGCGGCGGCGCGGCGCGGATATTTCGGACGCGATAGCGGGAATCGGCGACGGGCGGGGAGAGTACGACTTTGATATCGACGGCGCCGTCGTGAAAATCAACTCGCTCGCGGCGCGCGGGGAGCTCGGCAGTACGGCGAAAGCGCCGCGCTGGGCGGTGGCGTACAAGTACCCGCCGGAGAAGAAGGAGACGGAGCTGCTGAACATCGTCGTGCAGGTCGGGCGGACGGGTGTGCTGACGCCGAAGGCGGTGGTGGCACCCGTGAGGCTGTCGGGGACGACGGTCTCAAACGCGACGCTGCACAACGCGGACTTCATCGCGGAGCGCGATATTCGCATCGGCGACACGGTGATAATCCAAAAGGCGGGGGAGATTATCCCCGAGGTGATCGAGGTTGTGGCGTCAAAGCGGAAGCCGGACGCCGTGCCGTATGAGTTCCCGAAAACCTGCCCCGAGTGCGGCGGCGACGTGTCGCGCGACGAGGGCGCGGCCGCCGTGCGCTGCCACGGAGCGGAGTGCCCCGCGCAGCTGCTGCGCAATATCGCGCATTTCGCGTCGCGCCGCGCGATGGATATCGAGGGGCTCGGAATCGCGGTGGCGAAGCAGCTTTTGGCGGAAAAGCTGATCGCCTCGGCGGGGGATATTTATTTTCTCGACGCGGATAAGCTCGAAAAAATGGAGCGGTTCGGGAAAAAGTCCGCTGAAAACCTCGTCGCGGCGATTGAGAAGTCAAAATCGCGCGGGCTTGCGCCGCTGCTTTTCGCGCTCGGTATTCCGCAGGTCGGCGAGAGCGCGGGAAAAGCGCTCGCGGGGCGGTTCGGGTCGATGGAGGCGATTGAAAATGCGGAGATCGAGGAGCTGACGGCGGTGGAGGACATCGGCGCGATAACGGCGCAGTATCTGCGCGACTGGCTCGAGATGCCGCAGTCGCGGCACCTCTTGTCGCGCCTGCGCGAGGCGGGCGTGGATATGACGGGTGAGGCGCTGCCGCGTGGAGGAGCGCTCGAGGGCGTGACGTTCGTGCTGACGGGCACGCTGTCGAAGTACACGCGCGACGAGGCCGCCGAGCTGATAACGCGGCTCGGCGGGAAGGTTTCCGGCTCCGTGTCGAAGAAAACCGGCGTCGTCGTCGCGGGCGAGGATGCGGGCAGCAAGCTCACAAAAGCGCGCGAGCTCGGCGTGCGCGTCGTGGACGAGGCGGAGTTTGAGGAGATGGTGGGAGAGTGACTAACACCCCAGAATATATAGTGTAATTTGTCCGTCTTTTTTCTCAATGAACGCCTGCGTCAAAGCAGTTTTTGGCCCATACCCAAAAATGTTATTATTTCCAGCATATAAAGACTCATAATATTTCACGACACATTTACCGTCCAAGTCCCACCAGTCAAAAATCCTATTGAAAAAATCATCATCTTCATGTCCCGTGGCAAAACGTACACCCTCAAACCATTCATCAAATTTTTCTTCTACAACTCCAAGTGCATACTCATCCAACAATATCTTTGCATCATAGTAATCACTATCCCATATACCGTATTTGGAATAAATAACCTCCGCCGAGACCGGAAGCTTAAAACCAAATTTCCGTTTGAACGCGACCCTCGGATTTCCGTTTCTGATAACGACGAAACCCACCACGCAGACGGCAACAAGTATTGTCGCTACAAGCGCGAACTTTCGTTTGTCATCCCGCGTTTCTTTGAAAAAGCTTTTTATTTTCATTTTCACACCTCCACGGCTGTGCCGTTGTCGAAATAGGTCGCAGGGAACGTATCGAAAAAGACGGGGATAGTCGTCGTGGACGAGGCGGAGTTTGAGGAGATGGTGGGGGAGTGAGGGGGGTATTACTTCAATTTGACTTTCTCGCCTGTTCAGTTGTTAAAAACATACCACTCATAGGCGTCATAGAGCGAGGAACCACTTTCATCATTTTTTATGCTTCCCCGTACAGTAAACCATACGTATTTTTCACCCTCATTTGGGTAAATGTATATATCAAGATCGTGGTAATTTTCTTCTTTGTGCTTTTTCGCATAAGCATCTTTCAAATCCTGAATTATCAGCTTTCCGGTAAGCGACGAGAAAAACATCACAGCTCGCTCTTTGTCAAGCTCTCCGTCAATATATACTCTCATGTTGAGTCGAGGCGG
>JAISKU010000098.1 GCA_031261245.1 Oscillospiraceae bacterium
TACAACTACAACGACGCGGCGAACGGCTACTACATCTACACGATGGGCAACGTCACGTACTCCGGCGTCGGGCACCGCGTCAACGCCGCGAACAACGCGGCCGGTTCCGTTCCCGTGGGCGAGGCGCAGCTCTTTATCAACACGATGATCGCGGCGCACAGAAGCAGCACGATCAAGCCGCTTGTCACGATACGCGACAAGTTCGGCGCGGAGAGCGAATTTTTGTACTACTCCGGCGGCAGCGGCGAGCTAATGCTCGACAGCGACCAGAGCGCCGACATGTACGCGTCGTACTTCTCGTTCACCGTCCCGAACGCGCCGTCCGGCGCGACACACAGCGCGGCGTTTTCGTATTCGTACACGGTTGACGGCACGCCGCAAGCCGGGACGTTTACGAGCGCGCTCAACGGCGTCGCCACCGCCGCCGTCACGCCAACCACGACGACGGCGCAGAACATCTACACGTTCCATGTGCCGAGGGGCGTCGTCGAAAAGCTCAACGCCGCGGCTCCGCCGAGCGTGACCGTGACCGTCACGGTGACGACGACCGTCGCGGAGGGCGGCGTCACAAGGACGTACTACGGCGAGGACTCGCTGGAGCTGCGCAAAATAGGCCTCATTCCGCTCAGATGACGACACGCAAAAACGCGGCCCCCGTAAATTCCGGAAGTCGCGTTTTTTGCTGTTATTTTCGGCCTACTGCGCCGTGAACCTGAACGTCCAGTGCTTTGCAACCTCCGGCTCGCCCAGACCGGCCTTCCACGCCGCCACGTCGGCCTTGCGCAGCTCCGTCTCGGCGAGGTAGTCGTGATAAATCGGGCCCTTGCCGATGATGTACACGAGGTACCACTGATTATCCTTGCCCTCAATCAGCGCGTGGTGCCCCGCCGCGCGATCCTTGTAGAACAGCCATGAGTTCACGTTCTCGTCGTTAATCTGCTTGTCGAACACGTTCTCATACAGGCCGTCAACAGCGTTCGAGTCCGAGTTGTTCCCCGCCATGAGCGCCACGAGCTTGTCCTCGCCCGCGCCGTCGTCCGTCCACTCCTTGTAGAGCGACTCCGCCTTTGTCTTGGCGTCCGTTTTCGCCTGCTCCTGCGCCGCTTCGTAGCCCTCCTCATCCACGTTGCCGTCGGCGTCCGTGTATTTCGAGCTGTTTACAGTCTCCGGCGAAATGACGAGCTGGCGCATGTTCACCGTCTCATACATGTTGTCAAGGCGATCAATATAGAACAGCACGTAGCTTCCCGTGGAGGCCGCCGGCTCGCGCGTCGTTATGTCCCCGAACTTGCGCGACGCGTCGCGAAACCAGTCGCCGTATGTGCTGCCGAGCAGCTCACCCTTATAGCTGCGGAGTGTGGAGCCTCGCTCCGCATACGCCTCCGCGTCGTAGTCCCTCGCGGCCTCGATGAAGCTCTCCTCATCAGTGATGGAGCGCAGATACTCCGCCGACTTGGCCTTTGCCGCCTCAAACGCCTCCGCCACCGCCGCGTCATACTCCTCCGTCGTCGCGAAATCGTCCTCATTTTGCGACTCGCTCCTCACGAAGAAGTAGCGGTACACAAAGGTGTCGAGCTTATCGTTGTTCGCCGCGTAGTACTCGTCAAGCTGCCCCTGCGTGTAGGAAAACGCGTCCGTCACGTGCTTTGTGTAGGAGTCGGAGAGCTTTATGAATTCCATAACTTTTCGGAAAATGCCCTCCGTCATGCCGACGCCGTAGCGCGTGGAGAGGAATTTGTCAACCGTGCCGTACCCGTAATTCACGGCGGAGGTCACCATTTCCGCGACGGCGCCGTCAATCTCGGCGACGTCGTCCGCGGTCAGCGCGTAGCCGTTCTTTTTCGCGTCCGAGTAGGCGACGGCGCGCTCCTTTATGCTGCCGATGGCCATATCGTTGATGTAGTCCGCCCACGTCTGACCCGTCTCCGCGCTGAAAATCTGGCTCTCGAGCGGCAAGCTGCCGTTCGGAAGCATCTCTTTCGCCAAGTCCGGAAGATTTTGATAGACCATGTTCTGATAATCATAGTACGACGTGAAGTAGAAGTAGCTGTACTCCGCGGCCGTAAGCTTGACCTCCCCCACCGATATGGCCGTCGAGTGTCTCCGCAGGTAGTTTGAGTTGATAAAGAGCGCCGCCGCAAAGAATATCAAAATCACCCCGGCGACAATACCCGCGGTTCTCGCGGTTTTGCCCTTCTCCGTCTCCCCGCGCTTACCGCCGCGTTTGTCCAGCTTGCCCTTGCTCATTGTTTCTGCCATCCCTTAATTTGTAATTTTAGTCTTTTTGTACGCCTATTTGGTGTAGTTCTCCCGCGAGCGTATGTACAGCTCCTCCCTGAACGCGTCGGGAAGCGAGAAGGCGCCGTTCAAAATGCCGAGCATCGAGGGCTTCTTCGGGTCGCAGAACTTGTCCGCGTAATCCCTTGCCGCCGCGCGCTGCTCCTCCTCCGGGAGCGTTTCGAGGTTCTCCTCCTTGGGCGACACGCCGACTATTATCTTATCGCCGTACAGCTCGTAGATTTTTTGGCTGTCGTTCATCGGCTGACCCACCCACGCGTCCCAGCCGGCCGCCGCCATGTTCGGCACCTGCTTGAGAATCTGTCCGCAGCTGTGCAGCTGGGCGAATTTGCCCTTTGAGTGGATGAAATCCGTCACCTTTCTCATGGACGGCACGATCATCTCGTTACACAGCGCGGGCGAGAAGAACGTCTCCTTCTGCGCGCCCCAATCGTCGTGCATGTACATCTCGTCGATTTTCGGGAAGTAGTGCAGGTGGTGGTCGATTATGTCTATGTACAGATCCGCGAGCCTGTCGAACAGCGCCTTTACGGCGTCCTGCTGATCCTCGTCGATTAGCGCCATGAGCGCCTTGTCGAAGTCCATGAACGAGATCAGCCGCTCAAACCAGCCGTTTTGCATCCAACAGGAGTTGAAATAGTAGTCGCCGAGGAACGACTCGTTCTCCTTCGCGTTCCCCGCCCAGTCCCACGAATCGACGTCGGGCCACACGATCTTGTCCTCCCACTCGTTCGCGTCCCGGAGTATCGGCTGTCCGGGGTGCACGATGGAGCCGCCGACCTGCGGGACAAACTCCCAGTATATGCCGAACATGTCGTTTCCGCCCGTCGGAGCGGCGGCCGCGGGGCTGCCGTCAATCACCATCGCGCGGGCTACGTTGTCCGGGTTCGCGCGCGGGGCGAACATCTGCGACTCAAATCCTGTAATATGCCACACGGGCTCTTTCTTGTAGAGCGCGATGTACGCCTCCTTCGGAGTCACCGGGAAATTGTAGAGCGGAGTGCCCGGACGGCCGAAGAAGCCCGGTTTTTCGCCCTTTATTTCGAGTTCCTTGGGGTCGAATTTCGGTGCTGACATGTTTGATAACCTCCAAAATATATTTTTTATTATTCTTTTTATATTTTCTACGCTAATCGCCGATTTGTCAATAACTCTTTTGCATTATTCTCCCGCGTCACTGCCCGCTTACGCAGTCCACGCCGCCGAAGAGCTCCTCAAGCCGCACGAGAATGTCCTCC
>JAISKU010000073.1 GCA_031261245.1 Oscillospiraceae bacterium
AGCCCGCCTGCGGCAACTCGGCTCCGCCGAGATTGACAAGCCTGTCGGCTTGCGCGAAAATTATTATACACAACAGCCGCGCGGTTGTCAAGCCTTAACCGAGCAGCCCCTCGACATATGCCGTCAGCTCGCCGACCGTTTTGCACGTGTAAATGCTCTCGTCGGTGACGGATATCCCGTACTCGCCCTCAAGCTCACTGATCAGCTCCACGAGGTCGAGCGAATCCGCGCCGAGGTCAAGCGCGATGTCCGTGGCCGCGGTTATCTCCTCAATATCGCGCTCAAACTGCGTCGCGAGCGCCTGGCGTATTTTCTCAAGAACCATTGCCTTTCCCTCCTTTTTATAGACTTATTTCCACTCGCGGTACTGCGTGTTCTCCGCAGTCTCCGCGCTCTCCTCAATCTCCGCCTCGTACACCGGCTCCTCGCTCACCACGGGCTCCGGGCGCGGTGCCGACGGCTCACGCCGCTCAGGACGCCGCTCGCGCGGGCGGAACGACTGCTGCTCCTCGCCGCTCTTGCCGTAGGCCACGACGACGCGGCGGTTCGGCTCACTCCCGACGGAGTGCGTCGATACGCCCTCATTCTCCTGAAGCGCCGTGTGAATCACGTGGCGCTCATACGCGTTCATGGGGTCAAGCGTTATGCTGCGGCGATATTTCAAAACCTTCGCCGCGGTTTTCGCCGCGAGCGCCTCAAGCGTGTCGCCGCGCCGCTGGCGGTAATTCTCCGCGTCGATATTTATGCGCAGCCGCCCGCCGCCGCCGCGATTCACGGCGTAATTCGTCAGATGCTGTATCGCGTCGAGCGTCTCGCCGCGCCGTCCGATCAGCGCGCCCGGCTCACTGCCGCTCAAAACCACGCTCACCGTCCCGTCAACCTCGTCGGACGCCTCGATGTCCGCCTGCGCGCCGAAGCGCTCAATCAGCCCCGCGAGAAACTCCCGCACCCTGTCCGTCTTTACGTCGGCGACCTCATAGCTCACGCTTATCGTCGCGGGCGTCGCCCCGAGGCCGAGAAAACCCGACTTCGCGCGCTCAACTATCTCGACGGAGACGTCGTCGCGCGTCAGCCCGAGCTCCTCGAGCGCGAGACGCAGCGCCTCCTCCTCTGTCTTTGCCGATTTTTGAAGTGTTTTTATCATAAAGCATCCCTCCCGTCGCGGATTATTCCTCGCCGTCCGCATCCTCGACGTCCGTTACTTCCGTTTCCTCAACGAATTCCTCGATCAATTCCTCTTCCTCGGGCTCCTCCGCGCTCTCCGTCGCCTCCTCCCCGAACCTCTCGGGGTCATAGGCGCGCCCGCGCGCGTATCTGCGGTTGTCCACGCGTGACGGCTCGTCGCTCTGCTCCTTTTTCTCCGTCGCGTGCGCTTTTTCCCACTCCGCGGCCTTTGCCTCGCGCTCCTTCTTGTCGGCGAGCTCCTGCTTCTTCTTAGAGGTGTTCGGATTCGCCTCCGTCTTGTTCTCGGCCTTCAACCGCTCTGTCTCGAGCCTCTTGCGCTCAAGCTCCGCCTCCTTCGCGGCCCTGTCCCGACCCCGCACCTCATCCTCGGCGTCCATAATCCTCGTGTACCGCTTCGTCAGCCATATATCCTGCGCCGTGCCGAGAAGCGCCTGCGCGATCCAGTACACGCCGAGCGCCGCCGGCATGACGAACGCGAAATACAGCGACATAATCGGCATCAGATACATCATCGACTTCATGGAGCCGGCTCCCGGCTGCCCGTCGGCCGTCGGCGTCGGCGGCTGCATCTTCCGCATGATTATCGACTGCGCGAGCGTCAGCCCCGCCGACAGCACCGGAATCAAAAACAGCAGAATCTGCGATCCCCACACCTTTACGTCCGACCAGTCGAACTCCCACACCTTCCAGCTCGGCGTCGCGCCGAGGTTCATGCCGAGGAAGCTGTAGTCTATATCGCGCAGCTTGTCGAACATTCCCTCCAGCGACTGCCAGTGTTTGTGGATAAATTGTGTCAGCGAGATTTGCTCATACGCCCCTACCTTTTCGGGGTGCGGATAGCCCAGCTCCGCGAGCTTTGTGTATATCGGCCCGCCCACGTTTATGGCGTCCGCCGCAATCCCCATCATTATCGTGAGGGGATAGCGTATCGCCTGATAGAGCGCAAGCAGTATCGGAAGCGGCAAAAAGCCCCACAGACAGCCCGAGGCGGGATTCACGCCCTCCTCCTTGTACAGCTTCGCGACTTCCTCGTTTAATTTCTGTTTATTCGCGCCGTGCTTCTTCTGAAGCTCCTGAATTTTCGGCTGTATCCGCGTGGACTGCATCGTGCCGCGCTTGCTCTTCATCTGGAACGGCAGGAGTATCAACTTCACGGCAAGCGCGAAGAGAATCACCGCCACGCCGTAGTTCTTGCACAGCTCGTACAGCCACATCATCAGTATTCCGAATGGCTTTGCTATTGCGTTAAACATATATTCTCCAATCTATGGTACGGGGTCATACCCGCCCTTGTGGAACGGGTGACACCTCAGAAACCGCCTTACCGTCAGGTATGCGCCCTTCGCCGCGCCGTACTTCTCAATCGCCTCAAGCGCGTACGCGGAGCACGTCGGCGTAAACCTGCACGTCGGAGGCTTTGCGGGTGAAACGCGCCTGCGATAAAACGCTATCGCACGAAGCAGTGTTTTTTTCATTTGCGTGTCCCCCGTAGGGGTCGGCGTCCTCGACGACCCGTGTTTTTTCTCGACGACCCGTTTTCTTACAGACGACCCGTGTTCTTTCTCGACGACCCAGTTCTTACAACAGCAGCCCGAGCTTCCCGCAAATCCCGCGAAACTCCGCCCTAAGCGCCTCAAACGGCGTGTCGAGCGCCGCGGAGCGCGCCACGACCACGATGTCGTATCCCCGACGGAGCTCGTCCTCACTTAGCCTGTACGTCTCGCGCAGCCGCCTGCGTATCCTGTTTCGCGTGACCGCTCCGCCGAGCTTTGTGCTCACCGTGAAGCCCACGCGGTTGCGCTCCGACCCGGAGCGGCGGCAATACAGAACCATCGACCCTGACGCCGCGCTCTTGCCCTTGCTGTAGAGCCTGCGGAACTCGTGGTTGCGCTTCAGCGATACGGAAAATCTCATCTCGCCGTTTCTTTAAGCACAAGCGGGGCGGTATAACTCCCGCCCGCAAGACCGTATTACCCCTGATTTCTCCGTCACGCGGAGAGCTTCTCTCTTCCCTTGGCGCGGCGGCGCGCAAGCACTTTTCGCCCGTTGCTCGTGGCCATTCTCTTGCGGAAGCCGTGCTCCTTTGAGCGCTGGCGCTTTTTCGGTTGGTATGTTCTGAGCATGATAAATAATCCTCCTTATTACGCGGATATTTATTTTACAATATTTTATATGTATGTGTCAACACTTATTTTTTAAGTCTCTCTACGGCCTCGACCGTATTCTCGCGCGTCCCGAACGCCGTCAGGCGCATAAAGCCCTCTCCGTTTTTTCCGAATCCCGCCCCGGGCGTGCCCACGAGCTTCAGCTCGCCGAGCAGATAGTCGAAGTATTCCCAGCTCCCCCGCCCGTCCGGACACTTGAGCCAGATGTACGGCGCGTTCTCCCCGCCGCAGTACCATATCCCGAGGGATTTCAGCGCCTCGCCGAGGATTTTCGCGTTCTCCAGATAGTACGCGACGCTCTCGCGGCACTGCGCCAGCCCCTCCGGCGAGAACACAGCCGCCGCGCCGCGCTGCGTGATGTAGCTCACGCCGTTGAACTTCGTCGTCTGCCGCCGCTTCCACAGCGCGAGCAGGCTCCTCCCGCCGCGCTCCAGCTCCGCCGGCACAATCGTGTAGCCCGCGCGCACTCCCGTGAACCCCGCGAGCTTTGAGAGCGAGCAGACCTCAATCGCGCACGTGCGCGCCCCGTCAATCTCAAAAATGCTTCTCGGCAGGCCCGGATCCGTGATAAACGCCTCATACGCCGCGTCGAAGAGTATCACCGCGCCGACCGCGTTCGCGTAATCCACCCACGCTTTGAGCTTTTCGCGCGTGTACACCGCCCCCGTCGGGTTGTTCGGAGAGCAGATGTAGATGATGTCCGCCTTTACCACGCCGTCCGGCGCCGGCAAAAAGCCGTTCGCCTCGTTCGCGTCTATGTACACGATCCTGTTCCCGTCGATCACGTTCGTGTCCGCGTACGCGGGGAACACGGGGTCGGGAATGAGCGCCGTCGAACCCGCCTCGAAAATCCCGAGCAGATTGCCGAGGTCGCTCTTCGCGCCGTCGGAGACGACTATCTCGTCCGCGCCGACCTGCACGCCCCTCGCGGCGTAATAATTCACAATCGCGTCGCGCAAAAAGTCGTATCCCACGCCGCCGTCGTCATAGCCGCGGAACGTCGCGCCGTCGCCCAGCTCCGCGACGGCCTTTTGCATCGCCGCGATAACCGCGGGCGCGAGCGGGCGCGTCACGTCGCCGATCCCGAGGCGAATTAAATTCGCCCCGGGATTTGCCTCCTTGTACGCGTTGACCCGCTGCGCGATCGTCTTGAAGAGATAGCTGTCCTGCAAATTTGAATAATTTCCGTTGATATTCAAGGCGTTTATCCTCCGTATGTTATTGGCATATTCCGCTTGTGCTCGCTCCTCGCGTGGTACTCCTCGATCTTCGCCCTGTCCGCGTCCGACGCCTTGCCGTTTATCAGGTAGTCGTCAATCGCGGCGTAGGTAATCCCCATCTCGCTCTCGTCCGTCTGCCCGTCGAACAGCGCCGCCGACGGCGCTTTCGTAATCACCGACTCCGGCGCGCCGAGGTACTTCAGAAACTCGTAGATCTCCGTGACGGTCAAATCCCCTATCGGGTTGAAGTCGTGCGCGCCGTCGCCCCACTTCGTAAAGTAGCCCATATAGGCCTCGCTGCGATTCCCCGTCCCCGCGACGAGGCGGTTCTCCGACGCCGACACGGCGTACAGCGTAATCATGCGCAGCCGCGCCGACATGTTCGCCGTCGCCATATCGGACAGTATCACCTCGGGCGTAAGCGTGTCGATAAACTTCGCCTTCACGTCCGCGAGCGCGATAACGCGCGTCGCGATGCCGAACTTGTCCGCGACCTCCCTGCCGTCGCGCATGTCGAGGTCGTAGTTGCGCGCGGAAATCGGCAGCTGAATACCCACCGTGTCGTCGCACGCCTTTTTGCAGAGAATCCCGACGAGCGCGGAGTCCTTCCCGCCCGAGTTGCCGTAGACGATCCCCGTCGCCCCCGCCGTTTTGAGCTGCGCCTGAATGAACGCCACCCTGTTCTTTGTCTCCTGTTCGTAGTTACGCAT
>JAISKU010000079.1 GCA_031261245.1 Oscillospiraceae bacterium
GAGAGCACGCGGGAGTAGTCCATGCGCGTCGGCCCGACGACGCCGAGAAGCAGCTCCGTATCGTCGCCCATGTCGTAGCGCGTGACGACGACGCTTGAGTCGCGCAGCTCCTCCGCGAGATTCTCCGGGCCGATGGTTATGCGGGTTTTCGCGTTCGGCTCCGGGGTCGGGAGGCTCGGCGCGGAGCTCTCATCCTCTATGAAGCTCAGGAGCCGCTGCGCCTTTTCCGCGTCGCGGAATTCGGGGTGCTCCAAGAGTCGCGCGCCGCCGGTGACGGAGTACCCGCTGCGCGCGGTGTCGGTGAGCGTCTCGATTATGAACGCGGCCATTGCGGCGAAGAGGCCGAGTTTGTCGCCGCTTGCGCGCTCCGACGCGGACAGCAGGCTCTCCGTTATCGCGTCGCCGCCTATCGCGGTGAAGGAGGTGTTCAGAATCATCGAGGCTTTTTGGAAAAAGCCGTCGGGCGCGGGCTCCGGCAGGTGGAAGAGCTTGTTTTTCACGGCGTCGTTGTCGAGCATGATGACGAGGATGAACGAGCGGGGGTCGACCTCGATAATGTCGAAGCGGCGCGCCGTGATCTCCGCGCGCGAGCGCGTGAGCGCGTATGCCGGGAAGCTCGTGAGCTTTGAGGCGATCTGTCCGGCGTAGGCGAGGATGCGGTCAAGCTCGTGCACGCGGCGCTCAAGCGCGTGATTTAACTGCTCCGTCTCCTCGACGGACAGGCGGTGTCGGCGCATGAGCTCATTGACGTACACGCGGTACCCCGACGCGGTGGGGACGCGGCCGGCGGAGGTGTGGGGCTGCTCCAGCAGTCCGGCCTCCTCGAGCGCGGCCATCTCGTTGCGGATTGTCGCGGAGGAGAGGGAGAGCGCGGAGGATATCGACTTTGAGCCGACGGGCTCCGCCGTGTCAACGTACCGGTCAATCACCTCACGAAGAATCTCTTTGCTTCGACCCTGAAGTTCCACGGCTTCACCCCCAAATATTTTACGGTTAGCACTCGATGTCTCCGAGTGCTAACCGTAATTTACCACCGCGCAACGGCGATGTCAAGGGGTATGGATATTGTTAATAATATTGTTACACTTTTTTACGCCGTTCGCTCGCTGTGGAGAATGAGGGTGAGCATGAGGCTTCCGCGGTACTCCTCAAAGCCGAGGCGCAGACTGCGCCACGCGCCGTCCTCCCCCTCCGGAGACGGGAGGTGGAAATCCACGAAGCGTATGCCGGGGCAGGCCTCCGCGATGTTCTCAAGCGCGTTGCCGGAGCGCACCACGCGGTTTATCCCGAGCACGGGCGCGCGCGTATAGTCGCGGTCGAACACGAAGCGCGCGAAGTATTCCGCGGGCGTCATCTCAATCGGCTCCGCCGAGCCGTCATACACGCCCCAGACATAGGTGGTTTTGTCCTTGTCGAAGGCGGAAATCGCCTGCGGCGTAAACTGTTTTGCCGATTGCGCGGATATAGTGGCGTAGGGGGAGAATTTGACGCCGAGCTCCGGGTGCGCGATGGCCGCGAGCGCGCGCCAGTCGCTGTCGCGGATATAGCCGAGAAGCTCATACGACGCGGCGACGAGCTCCGAATCGGCGGCGTCCGAGGGGATTGAGCCGACGCCGAGGCCGCCGTTGTAGTTCACGCCGGGGATATAGCCCACGAGCCGTCCGCGTGTCGCCGCGATGACGCCGATTACGGCGGCGGCGCCGACGGCAAACGACAAAATTATTGTTATCAGGCGCTTTAACGCCGGTTTCACGGGTGATCACCCACTTTCGTAAACGTTATACTACCCGATTGGCGGGAAGAATTCAACAACAAAGCAATTACAAATTGTTTCAGCTTTTACTTTCCATAAACATGCAAAGTAAATTTGCGGCGCGCGCAAATACTATGACAGAATCCCGAAAGTGATATCAAAAAGTTTTTTGAAAATCCCGTTAGGAGGATATTATGAAGAAGGTTTTCGGTCTTTTGACCGCCGCCGTCATGGCGCTTTCGCTGTTCGGCTGCCGCGCCACGGACACGACGCGCATAGCGAACGTGCCCTACGGCGTGACGCGGGGCGTGCGCCGCGCGACGACGCTGCCCGCCGCGACGCCGGTTCCGCGCGCGGCGACGCGACGCTCTACCACCGCGCGCACGGCCCCGGCGCGCACGACGCCGGCGTACCCGTATGTACCCGTGTGGCCGTACGGCAACGCGATCACCCCGACGCCGACGCCCGCAATCACGGGTGCGCTGCCGAGGACGACGGGGACGCTGCGCACACCGCGCGCGGGCTTTGTCCCGGGCAACGGCAACGCGACGCTGACAAATCCGGCGATAGTCTATTAGGCTGCCGGAGGCGATAGGAAAAGCCGCCCGTCCGGGCGGCTTTTTTTGCCTGAATTTTCGATTATTCTGTGCGCAGCGCCACGACGGGGTCTTTTTTCGCCGCCATGCGCGAGGGCAGCAGACCGGCGATAAACGTGAGGAACATGCTTATGAGCACGAGCGCGACGGCGCCGACGGCGGGGAGAAGCGCGACGTTCGGAATGTCCGTCAGGTGCAGGACGATCGCGTTGGCGGGGATACAGAGCAGCGCCGTGACGATGATTCCGAGCAGTCCCGCCGAGAAGCCGATGATGAGCGTCTCCGCGTTGAACACGCGCGCGATGTCGCGCTTTGACGCGCCTATCGCGCGGAGGATTCCGATCTCGCGCGTGCGCTCCAGCACGGAGATGTAGGTGATTATGCCGATCATTATCGACGAGACGACGAGGGAGATGGACACGAACGCGATGAGGATTATGCTTATGGCGTTGATGACCGTCGTTATCGAGCTCATGAGCAGACCTACGTAGTCGGTGTACGTTATCCCCGCGCCCTCGGGCAGTGTGTCGTTGTAGCGCGTGATGAAGTCCGCGACGGCGTCCTTGTTCTCAAAGCTCGACGCGTAGATGTTGATGGACGAGGGGTGCTCCAGGTCGGTGACGCTGAGTTTTGCGAGGTTGCCGTCGTAGGTCGCGTCCGTCGTCGCCTGCGCGGCCATCTCGTTCATCATCGCGAGAATCTGCGCGTCGGGCATTCCGGCGGCCTTCATCTGCTCTATCCCGCCGGCCGTCTGCTGGCGCATGGCGTCGTCGGGAATGGAGTTGATGTACGCGACGACGTCGTCCATCGTCTTGAACGTGGGTTCGTCAGAGCTCTCAAACGCGATGCCGGTGAACACGTCGGCGTCGGGGTTCGCGAGCTGCTGCTTTACGATCTCGGAGTCGTTCACGCCGGCTATCATATGCTCCATAAGCTCCGTCGTGTAGCCGATGAACACGTCGGAGGCGACGGCCGCGGCGTCGGGGTTCGGGCGGAGTATGCCGACGAGGCGCACCTTGCCGGACTTCTCGGCGAGGTCGGCCATGTAGGCGGCGTCGCCGGAGCGGTCCTCCCAGCCGGCGCCGGATTTCTCGTACAGGTCGGGGGCGAGAATGAGCGAGAACTCGAGCGCAAGAATCTCCTCATACGCGTAGCTTGTCGAGGCGTCGTTGAGCGCCTCGCCCTTGAGCATCGCCTGAAGCATCGCGTCGTACTCCGCCTGTGTTTTCAGGCCGAGGGAGTACAGCAGCACATCGGGAATCTCATTATTTTCGGTGACGACGAGCACGGCCTCGTCGTAGCTTTCGGGGAGCTTGCCCGCGACGACCTCGTACTGCTCCTCAAGGAAGTCCTTATTCGGAATGAGCGGCCGCCACATGTCCATATTCGTCATCGAGGACATGCCGCCGAGCCCGCCGCCCATGCCGGAGCCGCCGGACACGCCCGTCGTCACGCCGTTTGATATCTGCGACATCATGAGGCTCGGATTCACCTGCTCCAGCCCGTTGGCGGTGTCGGAGTAGAGGTTGAGCGGGACGTTGTAGGAGTAGGAGATGGCGGTGGTGTACTTTTCCAGCTCCTCGGCGTTCGCCTCGATGTGTTTTTTGAACGCGTTGAGGTCGTTCTGCTTGACCTCGGAGAGCATGGTGTTCATGATTTTCGCCATGAACGTGTTAGCGTACACGCGGTCGAGCGGGTGCTCCTCGCGGATGCCCTGACCGGTGAAGGACTGGATAAGCCCGCCGAGATCCATGGACTCGTGCTCGATTGTGATCGGGTAGCTCGAAAGCGTGTCGCGCTCCGTATTGTCGATGTAGGTCTGTAAGCCGTTTGAGAGCGACATGATGAGCGCGATGCCGATGATGCCGATGCTGCCCGCGAACGCGGTGAGCAGGGTGCGGCCTTTTTTCGTCATGAGGTTCGTGAAGCTGAGGGTGAGCGCCGTGAAAAATGACATCGACGGGCGCTTCGGCTTCGGCGGGGCGAACTCGCGCTCCTCCGCCTCGGTGGGGGGATTAGTGTCGCTCGTCACCCGGCCGTCAAGCAGGCGGATTATGCGCGTGGAGTACCTGTCGGCGAGGTCGGGGTTGTGCGTCACCATGATGACGAGCTTGCCGCGCGATATCTCCTCAAGCAGCGCCATTGTCTGGCCGCTCGTCTCCGAGTCGAGCGCGCCGGTAGGCTCATCCGCCAAAAGTATGTCCGGGTCGTTGATGAGGGCGCGGGCGATCGCGACGCGCTGCATCTGGCCGCCGGAGAGCTGGTTCGGCTTTTTGTAGAGCTGGTCGGACAGGCCGACCTGCTCAAGCACGCGCGTGGCTTTTTCCGTGCGCTCTGCCTTTGACACGCCGGAGAGCGTGAGCGCGAGCTCCACATTCGCGATGACGGACTGGTGCGGAATCAGATTGTAGCTCTGAAACACGAAGCCAATGGAGTGGTTGCGGTACGCGTCCCAGTCGGCGTCCTTGTAGTCCTTTGTCGAGCGGCCGTTGATGATGAGGTCGCCGTCCGTGTAGTGGTCGAGGCCGCCGACGATGTTCAGAAGCGTCGTCTTGCCGCAGCCGGAGGGGCCGAGCACCGAGACAAACTCACTCTCACGGAAGCTCAAATCCACGCCGCGAAGCGCGTGGACGTCTGTTCCGCCGGCGGAGTAGTCCTTCGTGATGCCTTTTAATTGTAACAAAAAAATCACACTCATTCCTGTATTGTGGAGCTGATTTTACCACAGACTACGGGATAAAGTGTGAATTGAGTGTAAAATGTGAAAAGTAACG
>JAISKU010000180.1 GCA_031261245.1 Oscillospiraceae bacterium
AAGGTGTGGTTCCTCATCGCGCCCGCCTCGGTAGGCGCGATGTACCTCAACGCCGTCTCTCTCGGCATAAGCGTCGCGATTGCGTTCGTGCTTCTCAACGTCAACCGCAACGAGATTGTGGACATCATCGAGGTGAACGAGGGTCGCCGCATAGACAGCATGATCGCCACGACGGACAATCTCGTCAATAAGCTCGCCGTCGCGGGCATGACGCAGGTTTTCACCCTCTCGCTCTCCTCCGCGGGGTTTGACGCGAAGCTCCCGGTGCAGCCGGACGCGGTGATAAACGTAATCACGCTCATGATGGGCTGGGTGCCGGTAATAATAACGGTGATTATGGGCGCGGCGGCGTTCTTCCTCACCATTGAAAAAGACCACAGCGCCGCAATAGAAAAAAGGCGCGGCTACAAGGGGTAGACGCTTCGGCAACGCCGCGCAGCCTCATTTCACCCAATCCCTATACACAGTCAAATCACCCGCCGGGAACACCTCGCCGTGCCCCGGGTAAATCAAATCCGGATTTATTCCGGTCATCGTATCCCAGGATTTATAGAAATCCTCAATGCTTTCAATCAATACGGTGTGCCGGTTTGAGTTGAAAAACCGGCGGTTCATGGCGGCGTCGCCGCACAAAACCGCGTTGTTTTCGGGCAGATAAAGTCCGATTGAATCGCGGGTGTGTCCCGGCAGCGCTATAACCCGCGCGGCGATTCCCGCTTTTTCAAAAAACGCGTCGTCCGCGACCGTTATCCGGTACGAATCCGAAATCGGCGGATATCCGCCGCGTTTACCTCTTGTGTATCTGTCCAAAACCTTTCCGAGCCAGTTTTTATAGACATATTTCCCGTCATATCTGCCCGCTTTTAGCGCGGCGAGAGATTTTTCGCCCGCAAGCAGCCGCGCCGCGGTCTTATTGAGCAGCTCCTCCGCAAATCCGGCGTGGTCAATATGCGCGTGGGTGAGAAACAGATATGCCAGCTCCTCTTTTCGCCAACGCTTACAAAACCGCTCGAGGAAGCCGTCCGCCTCCCCCGGAAGCCCGGTGTCAACGGCGATAATGCCCGCGGGCGTCTCCAGAATCCAGTTGTTGCGCGTCATCGTCCCGATGTTTGATATTGTAATCATATTTTGACCCTCCTCCAACTAACGCACAAAAAAACAAGACCCGCCAACGGCGGGTCTTGCTCTATTCGTGGTGCGCGAGGCGGGACTTGAACCCGCACGCCCGTGAAGAGCACTGGCACCTGAAGCCAGCGAGTCTGCCAATTCCACCACTCGCGCGTCGCGGAGATTATATTAACATCTCCGCGCCCAACTGTCAAGTGTTGTTTTGTTACTTTTTCGTTACCTCACCAGGTTTTGACGTAATCCACGCCCGTCGGAGCCTTGCCCGTCGGCCGCGCGCTGTCCCACACCTCTTTCGCGTCGTAGAACTTGAGGTATCTGTCGCGCTCGGCGCGCAGCGTGTGCCCGTCCGCGTGCATCCTGTCACAAATCACGGCGCAGATGTCCGGTTTGATGTAGGAAAACGACTCGTTCCCCACGGACGCGAATATGCGGAAGCCGAGACTCTGGTAGTATTTGAACGCCTCGCCCGTCTTTGTAAAGTCGCCGGCGTCAAGCCGCGAGCCGTGCGGGTAGACAAGCAGCTTCGTCGGCCCGACTATGTCCCCGACGTCGTGCTGCCACCGCTCCGCGTCGGCCTTCACCGTCCCGAGCGACTTCGTCTCAAACCGGATATGCCCCCAGCTGTGCGACGCGAAGTACCAGCCCGTCTCCTTGAGCTTTTCGACAATCGGCTTCACGCGCGCGACCTCCCGTAGGCGGTTCTCCTCAAACGCCTCGGTCATGGCGCCCGTTATCGTGTTCGTGCGATAGCCGAGAATTCCCTCGTACCCCGTCAGGCACAGGCACCCCTTCGCCCCGTTCAGCGAGAAATCCGGGTGCTCTTTTATGAATTTGTCCAATACCGTAATCGTGTCGAGATCCTGCGAGATCACGGAGTTCCCCTCGGGGTCGAGGCCGTAGCTCCATATCTCCCCGTCCGGCCCGAGAATCAGCCGATAGGTGAACCCGTTGCCGAGCATGTACGGATAGTAGCACAGATCGTCATACGAGAGGATTATCGGTATCTTCCCCTCGGGAATCATAAGCGTGTTGCGCTTCATGCGCTGCGCTCCGCCGTCCGTCGTGTACTCGCTCCACACGTCGTTCATGTCCACGATGATGTAGTGCTTGTCGTACAAGCTCTGCAAAATCCTGTTGTACTCGTCGAGCGTCACCATGTACTCGTCAAAGCCCCACTCCTCGCTGTCCCCGTCGAACGCCTGCTCCGGGTACGTTATGACGGTGTGGAAAAACAGGTGCTCCACCGTGTCGTCCCACGGCACGAGCGTCACCGGCTCGGTGACGGCCTCCGTCGCCTCCGGCGGCTCGACGACGTGCGTAATCCCCGGCGTCGTCTGCTCCGCCTCCGGCGGCTCCGACTCCGGCGCGCCCGTCGGCCCGGCGGGCGCCTCGGACTTCCCGCACGCCGAGAGCAGCATAATCACAATAAAAATCCCATAAAGCAAGCGTCTTTTCACGTCTGTCCTCCGTTGCGATATTTTTGTGTATATTGTAGCACATTTCGCCGGGATTGACAATCAAAATAAGTTAATATATAATAATCCTCAATCGGCAAATCCCGCTCAAACTATTATACAGTGCAGAAATAAATATTAAACTTTTAGGAGGTATCCAGATGTCCATTCCCTTTGACCAGAAGGAAATCACCGAGGCCGTTGAAGCGCCGAGCTTTTTCGGAACCACCACCAAAATCTACAAATACCCCGTAACCGCGAAAGAGGCGTACAAAAAACTCTATGAGCGCAAGCCCGTGTGGCAGATCATGGGCATGAGTGAAATCCAGATGTTCTCCCCCGAGGTCACGCCCGACAACATCGCGCGCGGCTTTGTGTTCGACGGAAGCGGCCACCCTCCCGCGACGGATAAGCAGCTTGAGCCCGACATGTTCGGCATCGAGTGGGAGTTTGTCGCGCAGGTCGGCGGCTCGATGGTTCGCCCGGGCACGCCGTTCCTTTCCGACGCGAATGAGTGGCGCGAAAAGCTCGTCTGGCCGGACATCGAGAAGTGGGACTGGGAAAAAGCCGCGAAGGACAACGCGCAATTTCTCACCACCGACAAATTCGTACAGGCGTGGTTCCTCACCGGGTGGTTTGAGCGCCTGATCTCCTTCATGGACTTCGAGGCCGCCGCGTACGCGCTCGTGGACGAGGATCAGCAGGACGCGGTAAAAGAGCTGTTCCTCGCGCTCTCCGACCTGTACATCAAAATCTTTGACAAATACCTCACATACTTCCCGCAGATCGACGGCTTCAGTATCCACGACGACTGGGGCGGGCAAAAATCCTGTTTCTTCTCCCCCGACACCGCCGAGGAGATCATCGTCCCCGCGATGCGCAAGGTCACGGACTACCTGCACAGCCGCGGAATCTGGTGCGACCTGCACTCCTGCGGGCAGGAGATCAAGCAAATCCCGAACTTCATCAAGGGCGGTTGGGACTCCTGGTCAGGCCAGCCGATGAACGACACGCAGAAAGAATACGAACTCTACGGCGACGACATTCTCATCTCCGTCGCGCCCGACCTGATCGACCTCTCCATCTCCGAGGAGGAGCAGCGCGCCAAGGCGCGCGAGTACGCCGACAAATTCGCGAACCCCGCAAAGCCGTCGTTCTTCAACTACGCCGGCGCGGCGAACCTCACCCCCGCCTACAGCGATGAGCTGTACAAGCAGAGCAGGCTCAACTACGCAAAGTAAACCAAAACAGGTACAAAGAAGCGGCGGGATGAAAATCCCGCCGCTTTCCTTATAAATTACGCCGCGGGCTTCGCCGCGATGAACAGCATGTCGTTGTCCGCCGGGTCGTCGCCGAAGAAATTGTACATCGTGAAGTTGTACAAAAACCGCTCCGCGCCGTACACGCCGTAGCCGTCCTGGTTGTGATCCGTCGTGTCATACGGATCCGCGACTATCAGCACGTCGTCGCCCTCGAAATCGTCGGTGCCCATCGTGTCGTAGCCGATTATCGCCTGCCAGTGCCCGCCCCAGTCGTTCCAGCACACGAGCACGGGCGTGCCGTTCTTCAGATAATTCAAAATCGTGTCGAGGTGGAACTCCTCGTACACGCTCTCGCCGAGGTCGCGCGTCGTCTCAAGCACGAAATTGATGCTGTCCGCGTCGTTGAGCTTCTCGAATATCGCGATCTCCTCGTCAAGCGACGTGGCCGACGGCTTGTTTCCCTGCGGCCGCAGCTCGCCGAGCCCCCACTCGTCGAATTTTCCGGGATAGAAGTAGTCCACGACCATCAACGCCGCCGCGACGCCGCAGCTCCACTCGCTCGTCTGCTGAATCGTCCGGAATTTCGGCAGAATCGTCAGCGTGTCGGTTGAGACCATGTTGTACGGGTCGATGCTCGAAAAATACGGCGAGCCCGCGTGGTCGCCCTGCCGCTCCTCGAAGTAGCCCGGAACTCCGTCCGCGCCGTCCTCGGGAGAGAGGTCGCGCCCGTATGTGATCTTCATCTCGTCGGAGTAGTTGCCGCCCGGCGTCGGCTCCGGCGTTATCACCGGCGGCTCCGGCGTAGTCACCGGCGGACTCGGCGATGTGCTCGGCGTCGTCACGACGGGCTCCGGCGTCGGAGTCGCGGCAGGCGTCGGATTCGTCGGATCCGGCGGCGCGATCTTTTTCGCACACCCTGCGGCGAGCGCGAGCAGCATTGCGATTGCGAGTAGCGTTGCAAGAGTTTTTTTCATCCTTTTTTCTTTCCTTTTCTGTTAATATATGTAGGGGCGGCCATTGGCCGTCCTCGGGCGATTGATACCCCTCGTGGCACAGGTAATCGCCCCTACAGTCTGTAGTATAAAATCCCGAGCGTCACGGGCCCGCAGTGGTTCGATATCGTACACCCCGCTATCGGCGCGTGAATCTCCTCAAACGGCCCGCACTCGAGTATCGCCGCCCGCACGCTCGCGAGCACCTCGTCCGGCACGCCGTTCGCGTGCGTCATAAAAATGCGCTTGTAGTCGATGTCGTCGCGCCCCGCGAGCTTGTCTTTCACGTACTGCAAAATCACGACCTCGAACTTCCCCCGGTACTTCCTGCCCACGTCCATCTTGCCGTTCTCCATCTCGATGCACGGCTTGAGCTTGAGGATGTTCGCGCCGAGCGCCGCCACGCCGGAGCACCGCCCGCCGCGGTGCAGATATTTCAGCGAGTCTATGACAAAGCTCGTCTCAATCGTTTTCAGACGCTCGAGCAGCTTCTCGTATATCTCCTCCGCGTCCATTCCCGCCTCCGCCATAATCGCGGCGTCCACGGCAATCATGCCCGCGCCCGAGGACAGGCTGCGCGAGTCTATGACGTACACCGGTCTCCCCGCTCCCGCGAGGCACGCGTTCTGAAAGCACGCCGAAATCTCGCTGCTCAAATCGACGTGTATCACGGCGTCGTGATCCTCAAAATACTCGTCGAAGCGCTCCGTGTACTCCACGACGTTTATCGCCGCCGTCGTACACACTCCCCCGCCCTCGACCCATTTGAAGAGATCCTCCGGAGAGAAGTCCACGCCGTCCTTGTACGTGTCGCCGCAAACTATCGTCATCGGCACAACTCCGATATCATAACGGGCTACCAGCTCCGGCGTCAAATCGCAGGCGCTGTCCATGGATATCTTTATTTTCATCGTTTTCCCCCCATTTTTGATATTCTATCATCAACGCGCGGAATATGCAAGTACAGGATATGCTTTTCCGCGCGAAAAAAGACCGCCGCGGCCACTGCGCGCGCATTTTTGCGAAAATCGAAGCAATCTTACGCATTTTCGCGAAAACGCGCAATATCTCCGCGCGTTTCCGAAATAATGGTCAAGGATAGTCAAATACCGATATTGCGAATGAGTCCTACTGTGTTATAATATCTTCATAACATCAAAGATAGTCAAAGTCAAAACAGCCATATCGAAAGGGTGATCGGAAAAAATGGCCATAACAGACATTATCGCGGGCTTCATCGGAGAGCTGCTCGCGCAATCCGACGGCAGCGCGGAGAT
>JAISKU010000192.1 GCA_031261245.1 Oscillospiraceae bacterium
AGGCGCGAGACGAGCTCCGGGAACACGACCGCGTCGCGGTAGCTCTTGAACGCCGTCTGCCACTTGCCCTTTTCGGCGCGTCCGACGAACGCGCGCACGTCGAGCGTGAACGGACACGCGCGCGCGCACGGCGGGTTCGCGCCCTCCACGCACGCGGACGTTATGACCGTCACGTCCTCGGCACGTATCTCGTTAAGGTCGTTCTTGTCCATTTTTACCTCTCAGATTCTCGCGACGCCCGATTTTCTCGCGGCGTCCGCGACAGCCTTCGCGACCGCCGGGCCGACGCGCGGGTCGAACGCCTCGGGTAAAATGTAATCCGGCGACAGCCGCTCCTTCGCCAAACTGTGCAGCGCGTAAGCCGCCGCAAGCTTCATCTCGTCGTTGATATCGCTCGCGCGCACGTCAAGCGCGCCGCGGAAGATTCCCGGGAACGCGAGGACGTTGTTGATCTGGTTCGGAAAATCGCTGCGGCCCGTGCCGACAATCGCCGCGCCCGCCGATTTTGCCTCGTCGGGCATTATCTCCGGCGTCGGGTTCGCCATCGGGAAGAGAATCGGGTTTGCCGCCATGCTCCGCACCATGTCCGGCGTCACCGCGCCGGGCGCGGACCCGCCACTGCACACGTCCGCGCCGCCGAGCGCGTCCGCGAGGCTGCCCGCGAGCCTTTTCGTGTTCGTGAGCGCCGCGATCTCCGCTTTCGCGGGATTCAGACCCGCGCGGCCCGTGTAGATCGCGCCCTCTCGGTCGCACATTATTACATTTTGTAGACCGAGCGAGGTCAGCAGCTTGATTATCGCGATTCCCGCGGCTCCCGCACCGCTCGTGATAACGCGGACGTCCTCAAGGCGGCGATTCGTGAGCTCGAGCGCGCCGAGCAGCGCGGCGGTGACGACGACGGCGGTGCCGTGCTGGTCGTCGTGGAAAATCGGGATGTCGCAGTGCGCTTTCAGCTTGCGCTCTATCTCAAAGCAGCGCGGCGCGGAGATGTCCTCGAGGTTTATCCCGCCGAAGCTGCCCGCGAGGAGCGCGACGGTATCCACAATCTCGTCCACGTCCTTGCTGCGCACGCACAGCGGCACGGCGTCCACGCCACCGAACGCCTTGAACAGTACGCATTTGCCCTCCATGACGGGCATTCCGGCCTCCGGGCCTATATCGCCGAGGCCGAGAACGGCCGTGCCGTCCGTCACGACGGCGACCGTGTTCCCGCGGCCGGTGAGCGTATAACTTTTTGTAATATCCTTTTGTATCTCAAGGCACGGCGCGGCGACGCCCGGCGTGTACGCGAGGGACAGGTCCTCCCGCGACTTGACGGCCATCTTAGGTTCAATTGACAGCTTGCCCGCCCACTCGTAGTGCAGGCGGAGGGATTCGGTTGCGTAGTCCATTTTTGCTTACCTCTACAATTTAATATCGGCGAAGCCGTCCCGCGTCAGCGTTTTGTGGTGCGTGAAGCCGACGCCTTTCAGCAGCTCCGCCATCTCCGCGAATTTGTACCCGATCGACGCCGTGTCGTGCGAATCGCTCGACAGTATCACCTCGCCGCCGCGCGCCAAAAGCTCACGCAGCAGCCACGTCTGCGGGTACTGCTCCGTGCGCAGGACGCGGTACATCGCGCCGGTGTTGACCTCGAAAAGGCGTTGCGTTTTCAGGATTTCCTCCAGCGCGGCGATAGCCGCGGCGCGGTAGCGCGGGTGCGACGTGTCGAAAAAGCGGTCGCCCTCGTTGTTCTTGTTTACGAGGTCGAAGTGGCCGACGATATTACACTTGGTAATCACCGCAACGTTCGCCTCGAGCCGGAAATAGTCCTCCGCGAACGCGTACCAGTCGCCGCCGTAGTGCTTTTTCACCGTCTCGAGCTGGCCGTTCGCGCCGTCGTCCACGAAGCGGTACTCGCCGTTCGGGCAGACGAAGTGCGTGGAGCCGATGACGTAATCCGCGCCGTCCGTCGGCAGATCGCCGAGCGCGTCCTGCTCGATGCCGGTGAAAAGCTCTATTTTACCGGCGTATTTTTCTTTGAGCGCGCGCAGCTCCGCGAGGTATCGCGGCGTACTTTCCGCGTTCATGTTCCCGCTGTCAATCGGTACGGAGGTGTGCGAGTGCTCCGAAATGCCGAACGCGCGATAGCCCTTTTCGATTGCGGCGGTAAGCATTTCCTCGCACGAGTTCGCGCCGTCGCAGTAGGTGGTGTGCGCGTGAAAATTACTCAGTATCACCTGTCATCTTCTCCTGTTTGACTTTTTTGTCAACGACGTGGCGCGAGGCGAGCTCGCGGCGCACGTCGTCGGGCGTTATGCCCGCCTCGAGCATCAGGACGAGCGCGTGGTAGTACAAATCCGCGAGCTCGTAGATAGTCTCCGCGCGGTCGGCGGACTTCGCGGCGATGATGACCTCGGTCGATTCCTCGCCGATTTTCTTCAGGATTTTGTCAAGCCCCTTGTCGAACAGGTAGCTCGTGTAGCTGCCCTCCTTGGGGTTCGCGCGGCGGTCTGATAACATGTCGTATAATCCGTCCACCGAGAACGCGGAGAGCGTGTCGCTCTCGTAAACCGCGTCGTTGAAGCACGAATCCGCGCCCGTGTGGCACGCGGGGCCGTCCTTGATAACGGACACCTCGAGCGAGTTGCGCTCGCAATCGGCAGTGATTGACACCACGCGCTGGACGTTGCCGCTCGTCTCGCCCTTGCGCCACAGCTCCCGGCGTGAGCGCGACCAGAACACGGTGCGCCCCTCCGCGAGTGTGAGCGCGAGCGACTCGCGGTTCATGTACGCGAGCGTGAGCAGCTTGCCGCTGATCGCGTCCGTCACGGCGGCGGGAATGAGCCCGTTTGCGTCGAATTTGAGTTCGTCAATGTTTACCATAATTATACCCTCATATTTATTCCGTTTTGCGCCAGAGTCAGCTTCAGATCGCGTATTGTCACCTCTCCGTAGTGGAAAATCGAGGCGGCGAGCCCCGCGTCCACGCCCGGGAGCGCATTGAACAGCGTCACGAAATCCTCTATCTTGCCCGCGCCGCCAGAGGCGATTACGGGCAGCTTCGTCACCTCGCAGACGGCCGCGAGAAGCTCCAGATCGAAGCCGCCCTTCACGCCGTCGGTATCCATTGAGTTGATGACGAGCTCGCCCGCTCCGTCGCCCGCGCCGCGCCGAATCCACTCGATCGCGTCCATGCCCGTGTCCACGCGCCCGCCGTTCTGGAACACGTGGAACGCGGTTTTGCCGCCGGTCTGCACGCGCTTGATATCCACCGAGAGCACGACGCACTGGTCGCCGTAGCGCCGCGCCGCGTCGTGGATAAGCGCGGGGTTTTTGATTGCGCCGGAGTTGACGGACACCTTGTCCGCGCCGCACTTGAGCACGCGGTCAAAGTCGTCGAGCGAGGTTATCCCGCCGCCGACGGTGAGCGGTATGAACACGTTTTTCGCGGTTTCGGTGAGAATTTCGGTGAAGATGCCTCGCGCCTCGTGCGAGGCGGTGATGTCGTAGAACACGAGCTCGTCCGCGCCGCCGTCGGAGTACGCCTTCGCGAGCGCGACGGGCGAATCCACGTCAGCAAGACCCTTGAAATTCACGCCCTTGACGACGCGCCCGGCGCGCACATCGAGGCAGGGGATTATACGTTTTGTTATCATCAGCTGTTGCCCCCTCTGTCCCTTTGGGACATCTCCCCCGCCACGCGGGGGAGATCATTTTGCCGTCGCAATCGCTTCCGCCAAGTCCAAGTCGCCGGTGTAGAGCGCCTTGCCGAGAATCGCGCCGTACAGCCCGATGTCGCGCAGCGCCGCGACGTCCGAGAGCGTCGAGACGCCGCCCGACGCGACGACGTCGAGCGCGAGCGTCGCCGTCAGCTCGCGGTACAGGTCGAGGTTCGTGCCGCCGAGCACGCCGTCCTTTGAGATGTCGGTGCAGATTATCGTTTTCACGCCGATATCCTGCAGCTCGCGGCAGAAGTCGAGCGCTGTGCGGTCGGACAGCTCCGTCCAGCCCTTTATCGCGACGAGCCCGTCGCGGATATCGACGCCGACGGCGATCTTGTCGCCGTTTTTACGCGCGGTTTCGCGCAAAAACACGGGGTTCTGCACGGCGGCCGTGCCGAGAATCACGCGCAGCGCGCCGGCGTCGAGGTATTTTTCGACAGTCGCGGCGTCGCGGATACCGCCGCCGATTTCGACGGCGAGGCCGGAGTCGGAGATGAGCCGCCGCGCCGTGTCAAAATTCGGCGTCGCGCCGTCGCGCGCGCCCTCGAGATCGACGACGTGCAGGAACCGCGCGCCCGCGCTTTTGAATATGCGCGCCTGCGCGAGCGCGTCGTCGTTGTACACCGTCATTTTCGCATAATCGCCGCGCTCAAGCCGCACGGCGCGGCCGCCGTGCAGGTCAACTGCCGGAAAGAGCTTCAATACGCACCACTCCGAATTATTTAAGTGTTCACACTATAGCATATTCGAGAAAAATTCACAACTAAAAAGATTGAAAGGATAACTTTAATATGGTATACTGGCGGAAGTATACGGAATAATGCGAAAATGCGGGAGTTGGAATACAAATTGCTTGAATCCATACTGCTTCGCCTGTTGAGCGACATCAAGACAATCGGCGTGGGGGACGTTATCGACGTCCTCATAGTCGCGTATATCGTTTACCGCATTCTCTCCGTCGTGCGCCGCACCTCCGCCGGAAGCGTCATAAAGGGGTTTTTCCTGCTCGCCGTCATACTGGCGCTGGCGTATATACTGCGGCTGAACGTGCTCAACTATCTGCTCGCGCAGGTCATGAAGATGGGCGTCATCATACTGATTATCCTGTTCCAGCCGGAGCTTCGCCGCCTGCTGGAGCAAGTGGGAAGCAGCAACTTCAAGCTGTTCTCCGGGCGACGAACGCCGACGGGAAACAGCGCGGAGGTCATTGAGCTCGTCGTCTCCGCGTGCGTGGACATGACAAAGACAAAGACGGGCGCGCTGATCGTGTTTGAGCGCAGCATCGGCCTCGCCGACTACGCCGGAACGGGGACGTTCATCGGCTCCCTCATCTCCGCCGAGCTAATCAAAAACATCTTCTTCCCGAACACCCCGCTGCACGACGGCGCGGTGCTGATAAAGGACGGTCGGATACTCGCCGCCGGATGTATGCTGCCGATGTCAAACAACCCCGCGCTCTCGCGCGACCTCGGGATGCGCCACAAGGCCGGAATCGGCATAAGTGAGCGCTCCGACGCCGTGGCGGTGATTGTCTCCGAGGAGACGGGCTCGATCTCCGTCGCCGTTGACGGTATGTTAAAGCGCCACCTCGCGCGCGACACGTTTTTCGCCCTTTTGTGCAACGAGCTGATCGCCGCCCCGGCGGAGAAGCGCGGCGGCTCGAAGCGGAAAGGTCTGAAGGTGAAGAAATGACGTTTCGTGAGAGGGCAAACAAGATATTTGAGAGCCGCGCGTTCTACATCGTGTTCTCGGTGGTGCTCTCGATTACCCTTTGGGTGTACGTGGAGCGCGTGGAGAACGAGGACATCGACAGCCTCGGAATCGCCGTGAACGTGGAGTTCCTGAACCCCGAGATAGTCGCGGACAGACGCCTGATAATCACGAGCCTCGGCTCCGAGCGGCTGACGTTCAAGTTCTCCGGCAAGCGTAGCGCGATCTCAAAGCTGTACGACTCGGGCGCGGTGCGCGTCACGGCGGATCTCGCCGACATCACCTCGCCGGGACTGAACATGCTCGGCTACACCATCTCCTACGCCGAGGGCATCGACCCCAAGACCGTAACCGTGCTCTCGCGCTCCGACAACTACATCGCCGTCAACGTCGAGAAGGTGTTTGAGCGGCAGGTGCCCGTAACCGCGATATACTCCGGGGACAACGTGGCGGCGGAGGGCTATCAGGCGGAGCCCGCGATATTCGCCCCCGAGAACGTCACCGTGTACGGCCCGCAGAGCGAGGTGGACCGCGTCACCGCCGTCCGCGTCGATATTCTGCGTGAGAATCTGTCGAAAACCGTCACGGCCGAGATGCCGTACACCCCGATCGACGCCGACGGGAACGCCGTCGCGGGCGACAACCTGTCGTTTGACCGCGACACCGTGTCCGTCACGATACCGATACGCATGGTGAAGGACATCACGCTGACGGCGACGCTCATCCCCGGCGCGGGCGCGACGATGGAGAACACGGTCGTCACCGTCTCGCCGTCGGTGATAACGCTCTCCGGCGACACGGAGACGCTCGGCATAATAAACAGCATCACGATAGCGACGATTGATTTGACGAAGTTTGAGTCCTTTTACACGGTCACGGTGCCGATCGCCATCCCGAACGACGTGAGCAACCTCACGGGCACGACGGAGGCGGAGATAACGGTGACGATAAAGGGTCTTGAGGTCAAGCACATGTCCGCCTCGAGCTCAAACCTCCAGATAGTCAACGCGACCGCGGGCCTCACCGCCACGCTGATAACGACGAGCGTGGACGTCGCGATTCGCGGCCCGGCGGAGCTGCTCGACGCGATAACGCCGGAGAGCGTCCGCGTCGTGGCCGACCTGTCGGAGTTCGGCGGCACGACGGGCACGTTCACCGTCCCGGCGCGCGTGTATCTCGACGGGAGCTTCGGCGACTGCGCCTCCGTCGGCGACTACAAGGTGACTGTGCGCGTCATAAAGGACATCGACGAGACGACG
>JAISKU010000071.1 GCA_031261245.1 Oscillospiraceae bacterium
GCGGTCATATCCGCCGCGTAGGGGCTCTTCGCGCCGGGCTTGATTGACGCGTCGGGCGGCATCGGTATCCCCGGCGCGATGTCCGCGAGGCCGAACATTTTCAGCGAGACCTGACCGCCGGCGTAGAAATAGTACCAGCTCGCAAGGCCGCTTCCGCCCGTGTGCAGCACGGTTTTCGCGCCCGCGAGCGCGCACACGTCCGCGTCGCCCGTCGCGTCGATGACGGACTTGACCTCAATCGCGCTGCGCCCGGACTTGTTTTCGACTATCACGTGCGTTATCCTGTCGCCGTCCCTCTCCACGCCCGCGGCGAGCGTGCCGTAGAGAATCGTGACGCCGAGCTCGCCGAGCAGTTTCTCGACGCGTAGCGCGAACAGGTGCGGGTTGAACTGCGTGATGTAGCGGCTCTTTATCCGCTCCTCAAGCGTGCCGCCCTCAAGCCACGCTTTTGGGTAATTCGCCTCCGCGCCGTGCTCGATGGACAGCTTCAGAAGCTCCTCCCCGAGGCCGAAGACGACCTGATTGCCCTCGCCGTCGCAGAGCGGCAGGTAGATCGTGACGAGGCCGAGCGTCGCCATGCCGCCGAGCGCGTACTCGCGCTCCAGCAGCGTCACGCGCTTTCCGTTGCGCGCGGCGGCGATGGCCGCCGCGATACCCGCGATTCCGCCGCCCGCCACGAGGACGTCGCACGAATGTGTGATCTCGATTTTTCTTTCCGGTTCACGTAAAAATGACATAAGCTTTGTACCTCCGACGTATTACTTTTTTATTGTTTGATTACATTATAATACCAAACGGCGGCGAGGTAAAGGATTTTTTCTTGTGCTTTTGCGCCGGATGATGTATACTGACAAAAAAACAGAGGGTGAGCGGATTTGGCGCGTGCGCAGACTGACCTGACGCAGGGGAGCGTCACACGACAGCTTGTAAAATACTCGATTCCGATTGTGGCCTCAAGCCTGCTTCAGGCTGTGTACGGCGTTGCGGATATGCTCGTCATCTCGCACTACGTCGGCGAGACGGGCGCGTCCGCGACGAATGTCGCGGATCAGGTGATGCGACTGATAACGAACATAGTCATCGGGCTCTCCTCGGGAGGCGGCGTACTCGTCGGCCAGTATTTCGGAGGCCGCGACAAGGCCGCGTTTGAGCGCACGGTCGGGACGTTCGTGTCCGTATTCTCCGCGCTCGGCCTGCTGTCCACCCTTGTCATGCTCACCGCCGCGAGGCCGCTGCTGACGCTCATGAACGCGCCGGCGCTCGACGACACGTACACCTACCTCGTCATATGCGCGACAGGGCTGTTCTTCGTGTTCGGGTACAATACGCTCTCCTCGGTGCTGCGCGCCGTGGGCAACTCGCGCGTGCCGCTAATGTGCATAATCGTCGCGAGCCTTGTGGACGTTGCGCTCGATATCATATTTGTCGGGCCGCTCGGCATGGGCGTCGCGGGCGCGGCGTGGTCAACAGTCATCGGGCAGGTACTGAGTTTCCTCGCGGCGCTCGTGTACATGCTGCGGCGGCGTGAGATTTTTTCGTTCTCCCTCGCGGCGTTCAAGCCGGATTTTTCGATAATCCGCAGAATCTTCAAAATCGGCTTCCCGTCGGCGATTCAGATGACCGTCGCGAGCATATCGTGGCTGACTGTCACGTTCCTCATCAACGAATACGGCGTCGTGTACTCCGCCGCGAGCGGCATTTCCGCAAAAATCCGCGACTTCTCGCACATCATAATCAGCGCGATGAGCGTCGGCACCTCCGCGATGATAGCGCAGACGCTCGGCGCGCAGATGTACGACCGCGCGCGCCGGGTGATGTACACGGCGATGAAGCTCACAATGCTGTGCGCGGCGGCGCTCGTCGTCATTGTGGAGCTCACGGCGCCGTTTCTCGCAAAACTGTTCATCGAAAATCCGACGGTAATCGAAATCGCGTCGCTGAACCTGCGAATTGAGATTCTTGCGGAGATATTCTACGCGAGCTTTCTGATTTACCACTCGCTGATGCTCGCGGCGGGGCACACGTACATGCTGCTGATCTCGTCGTTCGTAAACTGCATAGTTTTCCGGCTGATTCTGGCGCTGTGGTTCAACTCCGCGTGGGGGATAGTCGGCGTGTTCGCCGCCTGCGCCCTCGCTCCGGCGAGCTCAATACCGATCGGGTATTTTTATACGCGTAGCGGCATATGGCGCAGAACACTTGCTGAAAAGGGGGAGTAAATATGGAGACAGCTACACTGGGGCGCACGGGACTGCGGGTGAGCGTCGCGGGACTCGGCGGGGGAGGCTTTTCGCGTCTCGGAATCGAAAAGTACGGTGAGGCGCACTCGGCCTCGGTGGTGCGCGCCGCGTATGACGGCGGCGTGACGTTCTTTGACACGGCGATGGCCTACGGCACGGAGGGCGCCGTCGGCGCGGGACTGCGCGGCGTCGCGCGCGACAGCTATGTAATCAGCACAAAGTTCACCTACGCGGACAGGGAGGGGAACATCCTCCCGGAGGCGGCCTTGACGGAGTGCCTTGAGAACAGCCTCCGGCGGCTCGGCACGGATTACGTGGACATCTATCATCTGCACGCCGTGACGGCGGGGGACTACGCCCGCGCGACGGAGACGTTCGCGCCCGCCCTCATAAAGGCGCGCGAGGCGGGAAAAATCCGCTTCCCCGGCCTCACAGAGCGGTTTTTCGCCGAGACGAGCCACGCCGTGCTGCCCACCGCGCTGCGCGACGACTTCTTCGACGTGATTATGACGGGGTACAATATCCTCAACCCCTCGGCGGCGAAAACCGTGCTGCCGCTCGCGATTGAGAGGAACGTCGGAGTGCTGTGCATGTTCGCGGTGCGCCGCGCGCTGCACGATACGAAACAGCTCAAAACCGACCTCGACCGCATTCTCGCGGCGGGACAGGCCGATCCGGAGCTTGTGCGCCGCGACGGTATGCTGGAGTTTCTGACGGATTCGGGCGCCGCGAAAAGCGTCATGGAGGCGGCGTACCGCTTCTGCCGCCACACGCCGGGGATACACGTCACGCTGACGGGCACGGGAAGCGCGGAGCATCTGGCGGAAAACCTCGCGGCGATAAACTCACCGCCGCTGCCGGAGGACATTCTCGTGCGGCTTGAGGAGCTCTTCGGCGGCGTGGACTGCGTAAGCGGGCAGTGACGCGGGAGAATAATGCAAAAGAGTTATTGACAAATCGGCGATTAGCGTAGAAAAT
>JAISKU010000006.1 GCA_031261245.1 Oscillospiraceae bacterium
CGTTCATTATATACTTGATTCTCCCCGAATACAAGGAGTATTATTATATGCGTTTTTACATCGAAACCCTCGGCTGCAAGGTAAATCAGTACGAGTCCGCCGCGATCTCCGCGCTCCTCGCGGAGCGCGGCCACGTCGCGTCGTCCGTCGGGGAGCCGTGCGACGTCGCGATCGTGAACACGTGCGCCGTCACGGGCGACGCCTCGCGCCAGTCGCGCCAGACCGCCCGCCGCCTCAAAAAGCTCTTCCCCGACGCGAAGCTCGCCGTGTGCGGCTGCGCCTCGCAAATCGATCCCGACGCCGCCCGCGCCCTCGGCGCGGATCTCATCGCGGGCACAGGTGATAAACGGGGATTGGCGGACGCGATTGAAAAATTGACACGGGTCGTCGGGGATACCCCTCGGGGCACAGGCGCCGACCCCTACGGCGACGATTTCGCGTTGCCCCGCGAATTTGAACCCCTCCCCTCCGGCGCCGTCCCCGGTCGCACACGCGCGATGCTCAAAATACAGGACGGCTGCGACAATTTCTGCGCCTACTGCGTGATTCCCCGCGCCCGCGGCCGTGTCCGCAGTCTGCCGGTGGACGCGTGCGCCGACGCCGCGCGCGAGCTTGACGACCACGGCTACCGCGAGATCGTCATCACCGGTATTGAAATCTGCTCCTACGGCAAGGATATAGACGCCGGGCTCACCGACGCACTTTCCGCGATATCCGCCGCCGCGCCGCACGCGCGCCTGCGCCTCGGCTCGCTGGAGCCCTCCTGCGTCACCGAATCCTTCGTCGCCGCCCTCGCCGCCCTCCCGAACCTCTGCGACCACTTCCACCTCTCGCTCCAGAGCGGCAGCGACGATGTGCTGCGCCGTATGCGCCGCAGGTACACCACCGCCGAATTTTCCGCCGCGCTCGGGCTTCTGCGCAAAAACTTCCCGAACTGCGGCGTCACCGCCGACGTAATCGCGGGCTTCCCCGGCGAGACGGACGCGCAGCACGCCGAGACCGCCGCGTTTCTTCAAAAATGCGCGTTTTCACAGCTCCACGTGTTCCCGTACTCCCGCCGCCCCGGCACGCCCGCCGCCGCTATGGAAAATCAGCTCCCGAACGCCGTAAAAAAGTCCCGCGCCGCGGAGCTGCGCGCAATCGGCGGGCAAACCCGCGCGGCGTTCCTCGCCTCGCAGCTCGGGAAAACGCTCGACGTGCTCTTTGAGCGCGAGGCGGACGGCGCGTCCGTCGGCCACTCGGGAAATTACCTCGAAATAACGGAACGCGTCACGGGCGCGCGCGGCAAAATCCTCCCCGTACTCATCACCGCCGAAAAAATCCCGCATTGACAATACTTTCCCGTCGGGTTATAATTAATTTTACACAAATTTTTTTAAGGACTGATAAACGCCATGTCAAACGACAGAATTTACAATTTCTCGGCAGGCCCCTCAATGCTCCCGCTGTCTGTTCTGGAGACGGCCGCACGTGAAATGACAAATTACGACGGCTCGGGTCAGTCCGTCATGGAGATGAGCCACCGCAGCAAGGTCTACCTCTCGATCTTCGAGGAGACAAAGGCGAATCTCAAAAAAGCCCTCTCCGTGCCCGACACGCACGAGATACTTTTCATGCAGGGCGGCGCGACGTTCCAGTTCTCCGCCGTACCGCTCAATCTCATGGGCGACGGCGGCTCCGCCGACTACGCCATAACAGGCAACTTTGCGACCGTCGCCTCAAAAGAGGCGAAGAAGTACGGCACGGTGAACATCGCCGCGTCGAGCGAGGATCGCAACCACACGTATATTCCCGCGCAACCGGACTTGAAGCTCTCCCCCGACGCGAAATATTTCTACTACTGCGCGAACAACACCATCTACGGCACCGCGTGGAAGTACGTCCCCGACACGCGCGGCGTCCCGCTCGTGTCCGACATGTCGTCAGAGCTTCTCTCAAAGCCCGTGGACGTGTCGAAATTCGGCATAATCTTCGCCGGCGTGCAGAAAAACATGGCCCCCGCCGGCATGGCCGTCGTGATAATCGACAAATCCCTCGCGGGGCATGAGCTCCCGTTCACGCCCAAAATCATGTCCTACGCCGTCGCGATTGAAAAGGACTCCATGGACAACACGCCGCCGGCCTACACGATCTACATGCTCGGCCTCGTGCTCAAGTGGCTCGAGACGCAGGGCGGCGTCGCCGGCATGGAGAAGCTCAAAACCGCAAAGGCCAAGCTCCTCTACGACTACCTCGACGCCTCCGCGCTCTTCAGCGGCTGCGCGGAAAAAGCCGCGCGAAGCGACATGAACGTCACGTTCCGCACCGGCGACGCGGAGCTCGACGCGCGCTTCGCGAAGGATGCCTCAGCCGCGGGCTTCGCCAATCTTGCCGGTCACCGCAACGTCGGCGGAATGCGCGCCTCCATCTATAACGCGATGCCCGCAGACGGCGTCACCGCGCTCGTCGAATTCATGAAGGATTTCGAGAAAAATACGTAGGGGCGATTACCAATCGCCCGCGTTCCGAATGGAGGATAAAAATATGTACAAAATCAAAACTCTCAACAAAATCGCCAAATCCGGCACCGACGCGTTTGACCGCTCCGCGTACTCCGTCTCCGCCTCGGAGGAGAGCCCCGACGCGATTCTCGTGCGCTCGGCGAACATGCACGACCTGCAATTCAATCCGGAGCTGCTGTGCATCGCCCGCGCCGGCTCCGGCACGAACAATATCCCGGCCGACCGCTGCGCCGAGGAGGGCATCGTCGTTTTCAACACGCCGGGCGCGAACTCCGAGGCTGTCAAAGAGCTCGTCGTGTGCGCCCTGCTGCTGTCCTCGCGTGACATTCTCGGCGGCATCGACTGGGTAAAGACAATCTCCGGCACGCCGGACGTCGCCGCGCAGGTGGAGGCGGGCAAAAACGCGTTCGCGGGGCCGGAGCTGTCCGGCAAGACCCTCGGCGTCGTCGGGCTCGGCGCGGTGGGCGCGAAAATCGCGAACGACGCGGCGCGCCTCGGCATGGACGTCTACGGCTACGACCCGTATCTGTCCGTGGAGGCGGCGTGGCGCCTGCGCACGAATATCCAGCACGCAAAGGACTTGAACACCATCTACCGCACGTGCGACTATATCTCGCTCCACGTGCCGTACATCAAGGAATCGACGCACCACCTGATAAACGCCGAGGCCATCGCGCAGATGAAGCCCGGCGCGCGCATCATCAACCTCGCCCGCGCGGAGCTCGTGGACGACGACGCGATCGTCGCGGCGCTCGCCGCCGGAAAGCTCGCGCGCTACGTCACCGACTTCCCGAACGACAAGACGGCCGGGGCAAAGGGCGTCATCGCGATTCCGCACCTCGGCGCGTCCACGCCGGAGTCGGAGGAGAAGTGCGCCGTCATGGCCGCGGAGGAGATAATCGACTATCTGGAGAACGGCAACATCGCAAACTCCGTCAACATGCCGCCGGCGGC
>JAISKU010000027.1 GCA_031261245.1 Oscillospiraceae bacterium
GAGACGGCGTGGAGCGATATTTTGAGAAACATTCTCTGCCTCGGGCTTCCGGACGCGCAGGCGCGGGTTTTCGCCGGCGAGTGGGAGAGCACCCGGGGATATTACAAGATATGAGGTACTGCTGAAACATGAATGATCCGTATTCCGTCCTCGGGCTGTCGCCCGGAGCGTCAGAGGAAGAGGTCAAGAAGGCATATCGCGAGCTGGCGCGCAAATACCACCCTGACAACTACCACGACAACCCGCTCGCCGACCTCGCCTCCGAGAAGATGAAGGAGATAAACGAGGCCTACGACGCGATAACAAAGGGGCCGTCCTACTCGGGCGCGCGCCCCGGCTCGTCGTACTCCGGCGGCGGCTACTCCGGCGAGTTTGCGGCCGTGCGCACGGCCATAAACAGCGGCGACCTGCAATACGCGGAGCGCCTTTTGAACGACGCCGCGAACCGCAACGCCGAGTGGAATTTCCTGATGGGCAGCCTGTACTACCGCAAGGGGTGGCTGAACGAGGCGCGCGGCTACTATGAGGCCGCCGTCACGATGGAGCCCGGCAACCCGGAGTTCCGGCAGGCGCTGCAATACATGAACAGCGGCGGCTCCGCGTACCGCGCGGAGGGCTTCGGCGTCCCCGCGGGCAGAAACTGCGACGCGTGCGACATCTGCTCGGCGCTGATGTGCGCCAACCTGTGCTGCAACTGCGGGTAGCGGGATGAGCCGCACAAAGAAACTCACGTTTTCGGGCGTCATGTCCGCCGGGGCGGTTGTTCTGCTGATTGTCGGGCGGCTTATGCCGACGGGTCAGCCGGGCTTCGCGGCCGTCGCGTCGCTTTTCGCGGCGGCGGCGGCGATAGAGTGCGGTGAGCTCTGGGGGCTCGCCGTGTGGGGCGTGTCCGGCGCGCTCGCGCTGATACTCCTGCCGGGCTCGGCGTCCGTGTGGCTGTACTCCGCGTTTTTCGGGTATTATCCCGTTGTGAAGCTCTTCGCGGAGCGCAGACTGCCGACCGTGCCCGCGTGGATTGTCAAGCTCGCGGCGTACGCCGTGTCGGCGACGGTGATCACGCTCGTCTGGCGTCCGTACAAGCCGATCGTGGCGATTGTCGGCGCGGCCGCGTTCGTCGTGTTCGACATCGGCTACTCGAAGCTGATCGTATTCTACAGGGCGCGAATTTCAAGAAAGAGGTAAATGCCGTGATAAAGAGCATGACGGGCTACGGCTCGGCGACGGGAGAGCGCGGCGGCGCGGAGATTCGCGTCGAGATGAGGAGCGTCAACAACCGCTACTTCGACTTCAATCTCAAAATCCCGCGCGCGTACATGTCGATTGAGGAGCCGCTGAAGCAGCGCGTGCAAAAGCGCATTTCGCGCGGCAAGATCGACGTCTTTGTGACGCTTGACCTCACGGGCGCGAACACGGACGCCGTGCAGGTGAACCTGAACCTCGCGCGGGCGTACATGGACGCGATAAGAAACGTGTCAGATGAGCTCGGCGTCCGGGACGACATCTCCGCGCTCGACATCGTGCGGTTGCCCGACGTGCTCAAGGTTGAGCGCGAGGACGCCGACAGCGAGGAGCTTATCGCCGCGATAGGCGAGACGCTCGACGCGGCGCTCGAGATGTTCGACGCCTCGCGCGGACGCGAGGGGGAGCGGCTCGGGGCCGACATCGCGGCGCGGCTCGATGAGATAGAGCGCCTGACGGCGCTCGCGGAGGAGCGCAGCCCGGTAACGGCGGCGGAGTACGGCAGAAAGCTGCAGCTCCGCATTGAGGAGACGCTGCAAAACCACAGCGTGGACGATCAGCGGATTTTGACCGAGGTCGCGATTTTCGCAGACAAGGTGGCGATAAACGAGGAGACGGTGCGACTGCGCAGCCACATCGCGGAGCTGCGGCGGATGCTCGCGCTGCCGGAGCCGATAGGGCGAAAACTCGATTTTCTCGTGCAGGAGCTCAACCGCGAGGCGAACACCATAGGCTCCAAGGGCAACGACGCGGAGATGAGCCGCACGGTGGTGGATTTGAAGGCGGAGATAGAGAAGATAAGGGAACAGGCCCAGAATATTGAGTAGAGGTAGATACACAAATGAAGCTCATAAACATAGGTTTCGGGAACATGATCGCCGCCAACCGCACCATCGCGATGGTAAGCCCTGACTCGGCGCCCATAAAGCGCGTGATATCCGACGCGCGTGAGCGCGGACAGCTCATCGACGCGACGTACGGCCGCCGCACGCGCTCCGTCATCGTCGCGGACAGCGGACACGTGATCCTCTCCGCGATACAGCCGGAGACGATAGCGGGGCGGCTGAAGAACGACACGGAGGACGGCGGCGATGAGTAAGGGCAGAGGGCGGCTAATCATAATCTCCGCGCCGTCGGGGGCCGGCAAGGGCACCGTCATACGCGAGATAATGAAGCTGCGCCCGGAGATCGCGTACTCCGTCTCCGCCACGACGCGCGCGCCGCGCCCGGGCGAGGTGGACGGCGTGGACTACTTCTTCATAACGCCGGAGGAATTCCGCGAGCGCGAGGAGCGCGGCGATTTCCTCGAAAACGAGACGTATGTCGGCAACCGCTACGGCACGCCGAGAGAGGCGATAGAGCGCAACGCCGAGCGAGGCGTGGACACGATACTGGAGATCGAGGTCAAGGGCGCGCGCCTCGTGCGGGCGAAGGCGCCGGAGGCGCTGTCGATATTCCTCGCCCCGCCCGATGAGGAGGAGCTGCGCCGCCGTCTTCACGGGCGCGGAACGAGCTCCGCCGAGGAGGCGCAGGAGAGGCTTGACACGGCGAGAGATGAGATGAACGCCGCGGGCGAGTACATGTTTACTGTTATAAACGCAAATGCAGAGGAAGCCGCAAGAGAAATACTTGCTATACTCGATAAAAATTAATCGGAGGAAATTAACCATGATGCTATACCCATCACTTTCAGACTTACTGAAGCAGGTCAACAGCCGCTACCTGCTCGTAAACGTGATTGCCCGCCGCGCGCGTGAGCTGTCCGCCGCGAGCGAGCGGCGCGGAGAGACGCTCGACAAAAAGCCCGTATCGTACGCGATAGACGAGATCGCCGCGGGTGAAATCCGCGCGAGCGTCGATAGCTAAACGCCTTGGACGCCCCGCTGATTGCCCTCGTCGCCGTGTCGGCGTCGAATTTCGCGATTGATAAACCGTACAGCTACCGCGTCCCGGACAGCCTCGCCGAAAGGGCGGCGCCCGGGGCGCGCGTCGCCGTGCCGTTCGGCCGCGGCAACAGGACGAGCGAGGGCGTGATTTTATCCGTGTCGCCCGGGGAGCCGACGCGCGGACTGAAATCGATTGAGACCGTGCTCGACATCACTCCCCTGCTCGGCGAGGAACAGCTCAAGCTCGCGCTGTGGATGAGCGGGATGTTCTTCTGCACGGTTTTTGAGGCGGTGCGCGCGATGCTCCCCGCCGGAGTTTGGCTGCGCGGCGGCAAAGCGCCGAAACGCGACAAGACCGTGAAAATCGTCTCCCTCGCGATACCGCCGGAGGAGGCGCGGGAGCTCTCCGCGCAGAAAAAGCTCCGCGCGCCGTTTCAGTCCGCCGTTCTCGCGCTGCTCGCCGACGCGGGCGAGCTTCCGGCGAGCGAGATAATGTACCGCACGGGCGCGACGCGCGCGGTTTTCGCGCCGTTAGAACGCCTCGGGGCAATTCTGACGGAGGAGCGGGAACAGTTCCGCCGCCCCGCCGTGAGCATTGTCGAGCCGTCGCCTCTCGCGCTGACGGCGGAGCAGACCGCCGTGTTCTCGCGGCTGCG
>JAISKU010000118.1 GCA_031261245.1 Oscillospiraceae bacterium
AAATCCTCGATTGTGGAGAGCTTCGCGGAGTCGCTCGGCTTGCCGTGCGTGTCGCTGCTCGGCAGTCAGCTCGCGCCCGAGGACATCATCGGCGTGCCGCAGATTGTCGACGGCAGGAGCGTGTTCTGTCCGCCGCGACAGATCGCGCGCGAGGAGCCGTACTGCCTGTTCCTCGACGAGCTGAACGCCTGCTCGCAGGAGGTGCAGAAGGCGTTTTACAGTCTGATTCACGACCGCAGAATCGGCGAGTATTTTCTGCCGCGCGGTTCGATTGTCATCGGCGCGGGCAACCGCGCGCAGGACAACGCGATTGTGAAGCCGATGTCCTCCGCGCTTATAAACCGCATGTTCCACGTCGAACTCACCGCGTCGCACCGCGACTGGCTCGCGTGGGCGGGGCAAAACGGGATTCACCCGTGGATTATCGAGTACATCGGTCTGCGCCCCGACCATTTGTGGAGGCAGCCGCCGAAAACCGAGGAGCCGTTTTCCACGCCGCGCTCGTGGCACCTGCTCTCCGACGCGCTACACAGCTGCGGCGAGGGCGTCACGGACGCGCAGATTGACGTTTTGGCGGGCGGCTGTCTGTCGCCGCAGCACGTGACGCAGTTTCGGGCGTTTGTAAAGCAGATCCGCAACCGCTACGCGCTGTCGGCGATTATCGGCGGCGAACAGCGGTGGCCGGACGCGCCGGAGGAGCGCGACACGCTGTACTTTCTGGCGCAGAGCTTCAGGGCGCAGCTCATAAAAGAGCTGCCGCCGGGCAAAAACGGCCTCTCCGCCTCCGCGCAGAGCTTTTCGGTAAGGGCAAAGGCGCTGATAAAGGATTTGGCGAACATCAGCCTTGAGATCGCGCAGGTGGCGGTCGCGGCGGAGGACGAGGACGCGCTGCCGGACTGGTTCATGGTGGAGATTGTCCGCGACCTGCCGCGACTGACGGCGAGGAAATAGATGCAAAAGCGAAAAGACAAACCGAATCCCGCGCTTGAGAGCTTCAAAGCGGGTTGTGATATGGTCGCGCGTCACCCGATTTTCTCGGGACTGTTCTATAAAGTCTGCGTGCGGCGCGATGTGAGCCGGGATTTTCCGTCGGAGGGGCTCGCGGTCGTGGAAAAAAGCGGCGTAATATACTGCAACTCCAAGCTGCGCGCGGAGCCGGACGAGTGGGCGCGGGCGCTCGCGCACTGCGTACTGCACCTCGCAATGGGACATTTCGTCGCAAAGTTGCACCCGATAGAGTGGAATATCGCGTGCGACTGCGTTGTGGAGAAGTTCCTGTCGGAGCTGAAATTCGGCGGGTCGCTTACCGGCGCGCCGCTGCCCGACGGCATACGCGACGAGGACGCGCTCTACGAAAAGCTGCTGTACGCGGGCGATGCGGAGAAGCGGAAATATCTCAGCTGCGGCACGGCTGGCGCGGCGGCGGATATGAGCCTCACGGAGGACAAATACAGCAGCGGCGCAAAGCCGCCCGACTGGCCGAAAATCTTTGCCGAGGGCCTGGCAAACGCCGTGCAACACGCCGTCAGCACTGTCGCGGGCCATGGCGAGAGTTCCCGCGTGAGAAACACCGCGTCGCAGGCCGCGAAGCAGTGGTTTATTTCGAGCTATCTGCTTTTAGGCGCGATAGCCGCGAATTTTAAGATTATCGAGGACCCGCTCATCTGTCAGCGTATGCAAATCTCCGTCGCCGCGATCTCACCGGCGATGTCGGAGATTTACATCAATCCCGCCGCGCGCCTCGACACGCAGGAGCGGCGTTTCGTGATGGCGCACGAGTTCCTGCACGCGGCGCTGAGGCACGACGCGCGCTGTGAATGGCGGGACGCGTATCTGTGGAACGTCGCGTGCGACTATGTAATCAACGGGTGGCTAACGGAGATGGGTGTGGGCGAGCGCCCCGACGGAGTGCTGTACGACGAGCAATTTAAGGGGCAAAACGCCGAGACAATCTACGACCGCATTGTGTGCGATATGCGCACATACCGCAAGCTCGCTACGCTGCGCGGCGTCGGGCTGGGCGATGTTCTGCCGGGCGACGGCGGGCGCGGAGCGGACACGGATTTGGATGCGTTCTACCGCCGCGCGCTGGCGCAGGGGCTGACGTATCATCGGCAGCAGGGGCGCGGCTACCTGCCCGAGGGGCTGGTTGAAGAGATACGCGCCCTCGGCCACCCGCCGATTCCGTGGGACGTGGAGCTCGCGCGGTGGTTTGACGAGCAGTTCACGCCGCTCGAAAAAACGCGCTCCTACGCGCGGCCGAGTCGCCGCCAGGCCTCCACGCCGGACATTCCGCGCCCGAATTGGATGATTTCGCAGGCGGCGCTCGACGGCAGGACGTTCGGCGTGCTTCTCGACACCTCCGGCTCAATGGAGCGCGCCCTGCTCGCGTCGGCGCTCGGCGCGATCGCGAGCTACAGCGCGGCGCGGGACGTTCCCGCCGCGCGGGTCGTGTTCTGCGACGCGGCGGCGTATGACGCGGGGTATATGAAGCCCGAGGACATCGCGGGGTCCGTAAAGGTGCGCGGGCGCGGCGGCACGGTCTTACAGCCCGGCGTTGACCTGTTGGAAAACGCCGACGACTTTCCGGACGACGCGCCGATACTGATAATCACGGACGGCGAGTGCGACAGGGTCGTTCTGCGCGGCCGTGAGCACGCGTTTTTGCTCCCGCGAGGGGCGAGTCTGCCGTTTGAGCCGAGGGGGAAGGTTTTCCGGATGGTGTAGACCTTTAGGCGCAGCAAAGCCCGGATTCGGACGAATCATCGTTCCGTTTCCGGGCTTTGTTGCGGTCGTATGCCCTCGGGTTCTTCGCCCGGCGGGTCACGGGGTTCAGGCTTCCCCAGCCGGCGCGGCGGCGGCGGTTGCGCTCGCGCTGCTCGCGCTTCGACAGCTTCTCAAACGGTATGAACTTTTCCATTTTGCGCTCCTTTCAATAATGCGAAAATATTATATCACGCTCCGGCGGGATTTTCAAGTTACGGGGGTGTTACATCACTCCGCGGCCTTGAAGTTATACACGGGTTTGATCGTCTTGACGATCTCCGCCGTGTCGGCGATGTTCGCGATTATCTCGTCCATCGGCTTGTACGCGAACGGCGACTCGTCAATCGTGCTCTTTTTCACGGTCGTGGAGTAAATCCCCTCCATCGACTTTTCAAACTGCGTGAGCGTGACGCTCTGCTTCGCGTCGCTGCGGCTCATCAGCCGCCCCGCGCCGTGCGGAGCGGAGAAATTCCAGTCGGGATTGCCACGACCGACACAGATTAGGCTGCCGTCGCGCATGTTCATCGGAATCAGCACGCGCTCGCCGCTCCGCGCGGAGATCGCGCCCTTTCGCAGAATCATACTGTCGAGGTCGATGTAGTTGTGGACGGTCGAGAACCGCTCGTCAACTTTGAATTTCATCTCTTTTATGATGTCGCGCGCGATCGCGGCGCGGTTTATGTCGGCGTAGCGCTGGACAATCGCCATGTCGTGCAGATAGTCGTCGAGGAGCGCGCCCTCGACGTAGGCAAGTGTGCTGCCGCCGGCGGATTTCTGGTAGAACTCCGCGACCTGCTTGCCGAGGTTGCGACTGCCTGTGTGGATCACGAGGTACAGCCGCCCGTCGTCGTCGCGGTCGAGCTCGATGAAGTGGTTGCCGCCGCCGAGCGTCCCGACGGAGAGCCGCGCGCGGTCGAGACTGACGTGCTTCGCGCAGCGCAGCTTTGTCAATTCCGGCTCGTCCGCGTAGGTGTGCGCCGTCTTGCGGACGTTGAACCCCGCGGGAATCAGCTTGTGGATCGCCTTGTCGAGCTGTTGCAGCTCTACGCGCGTATCGCGCAGCAGCACGGTCTCCATGCCGCAGCCGATGTCCACGCCGACGAGGTTCGGGACGACCTTGTCCGTGATTGTCATCGTCGTACCGATTGTGCAGCCTTCGCCCGGGTGCGCGTCGGGCATCAGGCGGATTTTGCTGCCGGACACGAACTCCTGATTGAGCAGATTTATTACCTGCGCGATCGCGTACTGCTCCGCGCTGTCGGTGAACATTTTCGCCGTGTTGTATTTTCCCTGTAGCTCTATCATGCCGCGCTCCTAACCGGAAATTGTATAAGGGTACAGCTTGCGTCAACGGCATCCCGGTCAACCTCGACCAGGATGCCGTTAATCGGCACATCCCACAGTACGCTAAGTGCGTACAAATTGTCCACGGAGGGCAGGGCCTTGCCCCACTGCCACTTGTAAATCGCCTGAGGCTCGGTAAAGCCGAAATACTCCTGCAAGTCCCGGACGGACTGGCCGTGCTTGCGGCGCAGCCGCGAGATGTTCTCGCCCGTGGCCGACATATCGATCACGGGAAACGCGTTCTTTTCCATACACTCTCCTTTCGCAGTGTTCGCATTATAACACAAGATTTACCGTAAGTTGAATTTTTTAATATACAGCTTGCAATTTTCATTTGTTTATGCAAAAATAAACGGTTATAGACAGCGAAAGGAAGAACGGCACTATGACACACAAAGGCACAATAACACTCGAAACCGAGCGGCTGATTCTGCGGCGGTTTGACGACAGCGATTTTGGAGCTTTATTCGCAATAATGAAAAAGCCGGAGGTCATGTACGCTTGGGAGGCGGGGTTTCACAAGCACGAAGCCCAGAAATGGCTGAAAAACCAGTACGCCCGCTATCAAAAAGACGGCTACGGCTACTTCGCCGTGACGCTGAAAGGTACAGGCGAGCTGATAGGTCAAGCCGGGCTTATGAAGTCGGAGGTAAATGACGAGAAGGTCACGGAGATAGGCTATATCTTCGACAACAAGTATTGGGGCAAGGGTTACGCTCTTGAAGCCGCCCGCGCTTGCGTCGAGTTGGCTTTCGGTGAGTACGGACTGGATAAACTGTACGCCACTATTCGTCCGGGAAATGCAGCGTCCGTGCGGCTCGCCGAGAAGCTGGGCATGAGTAAAGCAGGCGAGTACGTGAAAACGTATAAAGATAAGGAAATGCTCCACGCAATCTACGCCATGTGTAATTTTGACATGTGATTTCGAATTAGCTGCTTTGATATAGAAAATAATTTTATTGCCGACAACGGATTAGTGATTCTGTTCATGGGTTGTGACTTCAACTACATTCCGCCAGTCTGGCCGGAGGAACCGAGTGAAAACCGACCGCGCGCTGTACAAGAGCGTTGCGGACGCCGGAAAAGGCTGCCTCGCCGCCGACCTCAACCGCGTATTTGACGAGTGGTTCGACAAAAAGCTGCGCACGCAGGTCTACTCGCAGTACGCGGAGCTGGAGACCGTGAACAAACAGCTCGCGGGGAAAAAGCCGCGCGGCAGCGCGTTCACGGAGCTGGAGACGATGGTCGGCCTCGCGGAGGCGAAGAGCGTCATAAATCAGGCTCTCGACTTCTACAAGGCGCAGAAGCTGTTCCGCGACAAGGGCGTCGCGACAGGCCGCCCCGCGATGCACATGGTGTTCACGGGAAACCCCGGCACGGCGAAAACCACCGCCGCGCGCCTGTTCGCGCGGATTATGAAGGAGAACGGCCTGCTGTCCAAGGGCAACCTGTACGAGGTCGGACGCGCCGATCTCGTGGGCAAATACGTCGGCTGGACGGCGCAAATCGTCAAGAACAAATTTCAGGCGGCGAAGGGCTCCGTGCTGTTCATCGACGAGGCGTACTCGCTCGTGGACGACCGCGACGGGCTTTACGGCGACGAGGCGATAAACACCATCGTGCAGGAGATGGAGAACAACCGCGAGGACATGGTCGTCATCTTCGCGGGCTACCCCGACAAGATGGAGGGCTTTTTGCGGAAGAACCCCGGTCTGCGCTCGCGCATCGCGTTCCACGTCCCGTTCGCGGACTACGACGCCGCGGAGCTGTACGAGATCACAGAGCTGCTGGCAAAGGGCAAGGAGCTGACGCTCGACCCCGGCGTGCGTGAAAAGCTCGTGCCGATTTATGAGGCCGCGCTGACGCGGGACGACTTCGGCAACGGGCGTTTTGCCCGGAATCTCGTCGAAAAGGCGCAGCTGAAGCAGGCGTCGCGGCTCGTACACGCGGACGATTTGGACGCCGTGACACGGGACGACATCTCGACGCTTGTCGCCGGGGACTTCGACGCTCCGGCGGAGACTGCGGAGGCGAAGAAGCGGAGAATCGGGTTTGGGGCGTAGGGGGAGAAAACTATTCTGCAGCTGGTTTTCCTATATATCAAAGAGCAGGGCGAGCAGCCGATAGTTTTCAACCTGCGGAAAGCCGCATTGCCAAAATTGAGGATTCTTCACCTCGCGCGACAGCTTCAACTTGTTGCTATACGCCTCAAAGAAATCTTCAACTTCCCAATGCTCCGCGATTTCCTTTTTGGGTGCTGTCTCAAGCCAAACGTCCGCTAAAATCACGCCGTACTTTGTGTATTTTTCTTTTTCGCTGAGGTGTTCGCAAACCGCAGCGATATTGTCTTCATCCATAATCCGCTCAATATCGCGCCCGACAGACTCCAATTTTTGCTCTGGATTTGAGAAACGCTTTGACTCAATTATGAATATTTTCTTGCTTGCGGTGTCGAAGGTAACCGCGTCAAAATGTTCCTTATACCCCGCGCCTATCGGAGCCTCGTACCACGTAAACGCGCCCGGATACAAGGATTCTATTGCGCCGGTGAAGTTGACGGACTGGTTTCGCTCGGTAAACCCCGTGCTTTTGTGCGCGGGGTAATAGTTGTCGAGGATTTTTGTGTATCGCGCCTGATATTCCGCAGCGATTTCAAAAAATTTCGTACGCATATTGGAGTACCCCTTTGTTTTATTTGGGTTTTCCCCATTATACGCCATTTTCTGACGCGGTACAAGTTGGGTGTGCTAAATATGCTGCTGCTGCAACAAAACATGAGCTTTACAAGCAACGGAGATGATAATATAATCCCTCACAGGATAGGAACTTTCGTTGAAGGGAGTGTTTTTATGAGCGAACCGGAGCTGAAATACAAGACCTTAATCCACCAATTTGAGCCGGAGACGCCGCCATCGGGCGCGGACGGTGAGGTCACCGGCGGCAATCCGCAGCTTTGCTTTCGCGGCGCGGCGCAGATACCGGGGGCGGGCTTCAACCTCGGCTTCCGCGTGATATCCGCGCCCGTGCTTGCCGAACCGTATCCCCACAAGCACGGCGAGGACGAGTTTCTCATGTTTTCTTCAAGTACGCTGAACTCAAAGGACTGGAACGCGCACCTTGAGCTCACAATCGGAATCGGGGACGACGCCGAGATATACAGCATCGACGAGCCGACGACCGTGAGGATACCCGCCGGGGTGTGGCACGGGCCGCTGAATTTTGTGCGGGTGGACAGTCCCGTGTTCTTCCAGCCGGCGCTTTTGCGTGAGAATTTCGGCGGGACGTATATGCTGCCGGACGGCAAGCGCGAGCTGTACTTTTGAAAGGAGTGCGCAATGGGTGAGCTGAAATACGAGCGGCTTGTCTGCCGCAACAGACCGGAGCGCGGCAGCATGTACATAGACGGCCCGTATACGGAGAACACGGAGCAGGAGGTCTACGGCATAGGCTTCCGCGGGGCGTGTCAAATCCCCGGGTCGCCCGCGAACATCGCGGGCGGCCTCATGTACGAGCCGGTTTTGATTGACCCGTATCCGCACCGGCACCCGGTAGACGAGTACCTCATCTTTACCGGGCCGCCGGAGGATCCGTTCCGCTTTGACGCGCACGTTGAGTTCACTCTCGGCCTCGACGCGGACGCGGAAAAATATGATATCGACCGCCCGACTACCGTGAGGATACCGGCCGGGGTGTGGCACTGCCCGCTCGACTTCGTGCGAATTGACAGCCCGATATTCTTTGAGGTGGCGCTGTTGCAGGGGAATTTCGGCGGGACGTACATAATGCCGGACGGGGTGCGGGACTTGCAGTACAACGGGCAGATCGACTGCATTATGGAGCCGGAAAAGCTCTGCGACGCGTGCCAGAGATGTCTCACCTTAGACTGGAAAAAATAGCGATGAGAGAACGCAATTCGCGTATGCTTACGGAGGGGCCGGTCTGGCGGCTTATGCTGTCGTTTTCGCTGCCGCTCATGCTCTCATCCATTTTTCAGCAGCTTTACGGGGCGGTAAACATCGTTTTTCTCGGGAGATTCGCCTCGGCAGAGGCGCTCGCGGGAGCGGGCAACGGCTCCACGCTCATATACGCGCTCAACAGCATGTTTCTCGGGCTGTCCACGGGCGGAATGATAGTGCTCGGCAGATTTTTCGGCGCGAAGGACGACGAGCGCTCCGCCAAGACGGTCGGCAATGTGATACTTCTTCAGGCCGCCGCGGTCGCGCTGACCATGGGGCTTATATTCGTGTTCGGGAAGGCGCTTATCAGGCTGATAAACGTGCCGGGCGCGGGCGGCGGCTCCGTCGGGGCGGACACGGAGGCGTGGAACTACATGCGTATCTGCGCGTTCGGGCTGATTTTCAACGCGGGGTACAACATCGTGAGCTCCGTGCTGCGGGCGATCGGGAACTCCGCCGCGCCGATGGTGTTTGTGGTCGTCTCCTGCTGCGTCAACGTGCTTCTCGACTACGTGTTCGTGGGGGTTTTGCGGCGCGGGGCCTCCGGCGCGGCGACGGCGACGGTGATTGCGCAGGCGGCGAGCTTTCTGCTGTCCATGCTGTACCTGTTTTGGCGGAAGCTGCCGTTTTCCGTAAAGCTGTCGGATTTGCGTCCGAGCCGCAACACGATGGTTTCGATTTTCAAGCTCGGGCTGCCGATCTCATTGCAGTCGATACTGAACATCTTGTCCTTTACGGTGATCGCCGCGATTATAAACGGCATGGGGCTGTTCTATTCGGCGGCGAACGGCGTCGTGAACAACCTCATGAATTTCTATTTCGTCATACCGATAGCGATCGGGCAGGCGCTCTCCGCGTTCAGCGCGCAGAATATCGGCGCGGGGAAGCCCGACCGCGCAAAGCAGGGGTTGCGGATTTGCATTATCGCGTCCCTCGCGATAGCGGTGCCGTGTACGGTGCTGGCGAGCTTCTGGCCGACGCCGATAGCGTCCCTGCTCGCCTCCGACCCGGACGTGATAACCGCGAGCGCGCAGTTTTTGATCCCGTACTCCTGGGACTGCATATTCGTCGGCTGCGTGTTCTGCATCAACGGCTTTCTGAACAGCTGCGGGCTTACGGCGTTCGTGGCGGCGCACGAGACCGCGGCGGCGTTTCTCGTGCGCATACCCGTCACGTGGCTGATGAGCCGCGTCGCGGGCGCGACGCTGTTCCACGTGGGAATCGGGACGCCGGCGGCGACGCTCGCCTCGCTGATAATCTGCTTTGTATATTATAAGGTGAGGCTCTCACGCGGGAGGCTCAGTTCCGTGATGTCGGCGATGTCGGGCTCGGGGGCGTGACTCACGCGTCGCGACCGCCGGGAATGTACAGGCCGTGGGAGTTGCGCAGTTGTCCGAAGTCGATGCCCTCGACGACGCGGAGAAAGTCGTCAAAGACCGCGTTGTGGCGCGTGATTCTGTTCCACAGCAGGCACATCGGGGTGTTGACTCTCGGAAAAAACGGGATGATTTTTATGTCGTTCCAGCCGCCGCAGATCTCGATCGGGAAAACCGCGTGGGCGAAGCCGTTCGCGACGGCCATGTGGACCATCTCAGGCGAGCGCGTCGTGAGGACGACCTCACGGCACTCGTAGTCCTCGCGCGGGAGCGTGTCGAGCACGGCGACGGACAGGTTGACGCAATACTCGATCGCAACCTCGTGCAGGCCCGAGAGCTCCCCGTCCTTAGGGGCGCACAGCACCCACTGGTCGGTGTACAGCTCCATTGCGCCGAGGTGCCCGGCGGACTCCTCCGTCTGCGGGCCGATGACAAAGTCGTATACGTTGTCGATGATGAGCTTGGGTATGTCCTCGCAGCGGACGCCCTCGATAGTGATATTGACGTCGGGGTATTTTTCGCAGAACGGCTTCTGGACGAAGGGGTAGAACCACTCTCCGCAGTTGTAGGCGATGCCGATTCGCAGCGTTTTCGCCTCGTCGGAGGGGAGGGCGTTGCGCAGATTGCTCATGGTGAGGTCAAAGGTGCGCGCGAACTCGTTGAGCATCGTGTAGACCACCTTGCCCTGCGGGGTCAGGGCGATCCCGTCGGGGCGGCGGGTCAGGAGGCTGAAGCCCGCGCTCTCCTCGAGCTCCTTTATCGCGCGGGAGATGACCGACCGCGAGACAAAGAGCTCCACCGCCGCGCGCGAGATGCTCCCGCTCTTGTACACGGCGAAAAAATACTGTATTTGCTTTTCGGTCATATGGTGCACCGCCTTCCGGAATGTCTACGGGAATTCTACTACCGCGCAAGGCGGTTTGTCAACAGGAATGCCCGCGGCGGTTGAAATTGCGCGCTTTTCGGGCTGTGCTATTTATGCTGCAGCTATATTATATTATGTACTTTACAAACAACAACCACCGTGCTAAACTTTTGCCGAATGGGGGTGACAGGGCTTGATTAGATATGTCGTCAAACGTCTGCTGATGATGATTCCGATACTCCTGTGCATTTCTTTTTTCGTAATGGTGCTCATCGACATCACGCCCGGAGACCCCGCGCGGCTGCTTCTCGGCAACACCGCCACCGAGGAGAAAATCGAGTCGCTGCGCGAGGAGTGGGGGCTTAACGACCCGCTGCCCGTGAGGTACGGGCGGTTTGTCTGGAACATTCTGCACGGCGACTTCGGCACGTCGTACCAGACGAAGCGGCCGGTCGCGACGGAGATGTTCCAGCGGTTTCCGTACACGCTGCTGATCGCCGTGCTGAGTCTTGTGCTGTCGGTTTTTATCGGGATTCCGCTCGGTGTGCTGGCGGCGACGCACCAGTACACGATCTGGGACAACGTGGCGATCTTCCTCTCGCTTATCGCGGTGTCGATGCCGGGGTTCTGGTTCGCGCTTCTGCTTATCAGATACTTCGGGGTGGTTCTGGCGATACTGCCCACGTCGGGCATAGAGGACTGGAAGGGGTGGATACTGCCGACGGTGTCCCTCGCGCTCGGCTACGCCGCGATTATCGCGCGGCAGACGCGCTCCAACCTCCTCGAGGTGATAAGGCAGGACTACATAACCACGGCGCGCGCGAAGGGCCTCGCCGAGGGGCGGGTGCTGTACCTGCACGCGATGAAGAACGCGATTATTCCGGTCGTGATGATAGTCGGGTCGATATTCGGCGCGTCGCTCGGCGGGGCGCTTATCGCCGAAATCGTGTTCTCCGTCCCCGGTCTGGGGCAGTACACGCTGTCGGGACTTAGCAACAGGGATTACCCGGTTATTCAGGGGAGCGTGCTAATACTGTCCGGGCTGTACTCGGTCATCATTCTTGTGATTGACCTGCTGTTCGCGCTGATTGACCCGCGCATACGCTCTCAGTACAGCTCAAAACGGGAAAAAATCCGGAAAAAGGGAGGAGTTGCTGCAAATGAAGCCGAAGAAGGAGTCGCAGCTGATTGAGTTCTGGCTGCAATTACGCAAAAACAAGCTTGCGGTAGTCGCGCTCGTGCTCCTCGTCCTGCTCGTGCTCGTCGCGATTCTCGCGCCTGTTCTCGCGCCGTACCCGTACGCGGAGATGCACCCGGAGGACTCCTACGCGCCGTCGTCGTCGAAGTATCTGCTCGGCTCCGACAAGCTCGGGAGGGACGTGTTGAGCCGTCTGCTGTGGGGCGCGCGGCAGTCGCTTGAGATGGGCATCATCTCCGTCGCGATAGCGGCCGTCGTGGGGATATTTCTCGGCGCGCTGGCGGGGTACTACGGCGGGTGGAAGGACAATCTCATAATGCGGTTCCTCGACGTGTACGAGAGTATGCCGATGATGCTGCTCTGTATAACGCTCGCGGCGATACTGGGGCCGAGTCTGCGCAACGCGATAATCGCGATAGGCGTCGGCTCCGTGCCGGGGTACGCGAGGCTGACGCGGGCGACGATACTGACGGTGCGCGAAAAGGAGTACATCGAGGCGGCGCGGGCGATAAACTCGTCGGACGCGATTATTATAGTCAAGCACGTGATACCGAACTGCATGGCGCCGCTTATCGTCGATATCACGATGAACGTCGGCAACTGCATACTCGCGGGGGCGGGGCTGTCGTACATCGGGCTCGGCGTTCAGGCGCCCGTTCCGGAGTGGGGCGCGATGATCTCCGAGGCGAGGAACATTCTGCGGGATCACTTCTCGCTCTCACTCTATCCCGGAATCTGCGTGATGATAAGCGTGCTCGCGTGCAACCTGCTCGGCGACGGGCTGCGCGACGCGCTCGACCCCCGGCTGAAGAATTAGGGGGCGGGTATGGGCGACGTATTGCTGAGTATAAAAAACCTGTCAATCGAGTACCACACCGACAAGGCGGTCGTCTACGCGGTGAACAACATCAGTCTCGACGTGAGGCACGGGGAGACGATCGGGCTTGTCGGCGAGACGGGCGCGGGAAAGACGACGATAGCGAAGAGCATACTGCGCGTGCTGCCGACGCCGCCGGCAGTCGTCAAGTCAGGCGAGATATTCTTTGACGGCGACGATCTGCTGAAAACGTCAGAGCACGGCATGAAGAAGATACGCGGGAACAAGATAGCGATGATTTTTCAGGATCCGATGACGGCGCTAAACCCCATAGAGAGGGTCGGGAGCCAGATTGCGGAGGCGATAAAGCAGCACAACAAGATCTCCCGCGCGGAGGCGGAGCGGCGCGCGTGCGACATGCTCGAGATGGTCGGGATTCCGGGGGGGCGGTTCAGCGAGTACCCGCACCAGTTCTCCGGCGGCATGAAGCAGCGCGTTGTGATAGCTATGGCGCTCGCCTGCAAGCCGGAGCTGCTGCTCGCCGACGAGCCGACGACGGCGCTCGACGTCACGATACAGGCGCAGGTCTTAGAGATGATGCACGATCTGAAGGAGAGGCTCGGCACCTCCGTCGTGATGATAACGCACGACCTCGGCGTGGTGGCCGATCTCTGCGACTCCGTCGCCGTGGTGTACGCGGGGGAGATAGTCGAGCAGGCGTCGGCGGACGACATGTTTGAGAGTCCGTCACACCCGTACACGATAGGGCTTTTCGGCTCTCTGCCGCAGCTCGACTCCACGGAGCGGAGGCTGAAGCCGATAAAGGGGCTTATGCCCGACCCGACGAATCTGCCCGCGGGTTGCCGGTTTTGCGAGCGGTGTCCGAGAGCCGCCGGGGAGTGCGCGCAGGCCGCGCCGGAGATGCGCGAGACGGCGCCCGGGCATTTTGTGAAATGCTTCTATCCGGGGGGTGAGGAGTGATGCCGGTGCTGCTGGAGGCGCGCGACCTCAAAAAATACTTCAAGACGGGCGGCGGAATGCTTCACGCCGTTGACGGGATAAGCTTCACGCTTGAGCGCGGCAAAACCCTCGGCGTAGTGGGGGAGTCCGGCTGCGGCAAGTCCACGCTCGGCCGCGTGCTGCTGCACCTGCTGGAGCTGACGTCGGGCGAGATCATCTTTGACGGGGCGGACGCCACGAATCCCGACAAGCAGGAGCTGCACGCGCTGCGCGAGAGGATGCAGGTCATCTTTCAGGACCCGTTTTCGTCCCTGAATCCGCGCATGTCCGTCAGCGAGGCGATAATGGAGCCGTTCAAGCGGCGCGGCGGCATGACGAAGGCCGACATGCTCTCGGAGACGCGGATACTCATGGAGACGGTCGGCATCGCGGCGCGGTTTGAGAACTCCTACCCGCACGAGCTGGACGGCGGACGGCGGCAGCGCATAGGAATCGCGCGGGCGCTGGCGCTAAAGCCGGATTTTATAGTGTGCGACGAGCCCGTTTCCGCGCTCGACGTCTCGATTCAGGCGCAGATAATCAACCTGATGCTCGATTTGCAGGAGGAGCGCGGGCTGACGTACATGTTCGTGACGCACGATCTGTCGGTGGTCAAGTACATCTCGGACGACATCATGGTGATGTACCTCGGGCAGATGGTGGAAAAAGCCCCGGCGAACGAGCTTTTCCGCGACCCGAAGCACCCGTATTCCAAGGCGCTGCTTTCGGCGATTCCCGTGCCGAACCGCAAGAACCGCAAGAAGCGGATTCTGCTGACGGGCGAGATAACGTCGCCCGTCAACCCCAAACCGGGCTGCCGTTTTATGGCGCGCTGTCCGAACGCCTCCGAGGAGTGCAACAGGCCGCAGGAGCTTGTCGAGTGCACACCGGAGCACTTCGTCGCGTGCTGTAAATATGACACATTATAGTTTTGGAGGAATTTTAATGAAAAGCGCAACAAGGAAGCTACTCGCGATTCTGCTCTGTATTGCCGTCGCGTCGTCACTTTTCGCGTGCAAGCCCAAGGCGAAGCCGGACGCGCCCGGTACAGACGCACAGGCCCCGGTGAAGGACACGCTGAACATCTCCGTGTCGCAGGACAACGGAACGCTGAACGCGCTGGGCATCACGGGCGGGTTTATCGGCGTCTCGTTCTGCTATCAGGAGCCGCTTCTCGACATGGACAGCGACATGGAGGTCGTGTGGAGGCTCGCAACCGGGTGGGACAAGGTGTCCGACACGCAGTACACGCTGCACCTGCGGGAGGGCGTGACGTTCTCAAACGGCAACCCGTTCACGGCGGACGACGTGATCTTCTCGCTGAAGCTGTATTTTGACGATCCGGGCCACTCGTTCTACGTCGATCCGATAGATCTTGAGAATACGGCGAAGATAGACGACCACACCGTCGATCTGCGGTACACGAGCTACAGCGCGGCGAGCGTGCCGAAGCTCACGATGGTGCAGATGTTCGACGAGGAGTCCTACGACGAGACGGCGCTGTCCACGCGGCCGATCGGCACGGGGGCGTATGTGGTCACGGAGTACATAGTGAACAACCACGTGACGATGAAGGCGCGCGACGACTACTGGGAGGGCGTGCCGAAGATAAAGACGCTCGTCTTCAAGGTGCTGAACGAGGCGTCGCAGATCGTGAACTCGCTCGACAACGGCACGGTGGACGTCGCGACCGTTCCGGCGGAGGATCTCGACTACGTAAAGACGCTGACCTCCTACAACATCAATCAGACGCCGGCGAACCTGTGCGACGCGCTCTTCTTCAACATGATGCCGAACTCCGTATTCAGCAGCAAAGAGGCGCGGTACGCCGTCATGCACGCGATAAACCGCGATACGATACTCAATCTCGTCTACCACGGGCTCGCGACGGCGACGGCGCTTCCGGTGTCCATGTTCAGCGTTGATTTGGAGGACAGATTCCTCAACCTGAACGAGACGTACTCCGTCGGGTACGACCTCGAGCTCGCGAAGCGGTACGCGGAGGCGGCGGGGCTGTCGGGGCAGACCGTGGTGCTCGTGACGAACGGCGCGGCGCAGTACATCACGATGGCGGAGATAATCCAGGCGTCGCTTCTCGACATCGGGGTGACGGTGAAGGTTCAGAATTACGACATGGCGTCGTACTGGACGGTGACGGAGGATCCGACGATGTTCGACATGTCGCTGTACTGCACGGCGGCGCCGTCGCTGATGATAGCGGACGTGATTCCGACTACGTTCCTGTGGTCCGATCCGGGCTGGAGAGGCGCAGATTTTGACCGCTTCATGGAGCTCGGCGGCGAGGTTCTGAGTATTCCGGACGCGAAGGAGCGCGGCGACGTGCTGTATGAGATTGTGCAGCTGTTCGTCGACGCGGCGCCGTGGTACGGCATCTGCGACACGTACGGGGCGACGGCGTACAAAACCGATCTCGCGGGGGTAAAGGCGACGGCGCTCGGCTACTACCACTATTCCGACTGGTCGTTTACGTAGGCGATAAATTAACAGAGACGGAGGGACGGCTATGTCCGAATTTGGCAAGTATATCTATCCGTTTAAGCCGGATTACAGCAATTGGACGCGGTACGCGAATCCGCGTGCGGGCTTTTCGGGGGAGGGACTGCCGCACATACACTTCAGCCAGTTCTTCAGCATCCCGATTCAGCCGGACGTGATGGAGGTGCCGCACATCCACCACGGCGTGGACGAGTACCTCGTGTTTACGGGCACCGAGCTCGACAAAATATTCGACACGGATTTTGAGGTCGATCTGTTCCTCGGGTGGGACATCGACCGCATGGAGAAATTCACGATAACGAAGCCGACTGTCGTGCGTGTGCCGCCGAACATGTGGCACTGTCCGATAAACTTCAAGAAGGTCGGGCGCGGCGTGAACTTCAACCCCGGGTACCTCGACCCGACATGGTCAAAAATCACGCGGAGGCTTCTGCCGAACGGCCACGAGGAGTACGAGTACCAGGGGAGCGATCTGCGGCATTGCGTGCTGGATCACGACAAGATGTGCACGTACTGCGGAAAATGCTTCAGCGACGAGTCGGAGAAGGCCGACGAGCTCGTTTTGAACGACGATTTCCTCGCGCCGTACTACGAGATGGGCAAGGCGCCGAAATCCGGCAGGGTGGATCCGTATTTTTACGAGATTCCGCCGGATTTCACCGACCTCGGGGCGTCGATTGTCAGTCCGCGCGCGATTTTCCCCGGGCAGCGGGCGATAGACGGCGCGAATCTGCGGTTCAGCTACAACGTGATAACCGCGCCCGTGCGGATAGGCGACGGCCCGATAATGCACGACTCGGCCGAGGAGTACCTCATGTTCTTCGGGAACGATCTGCTCGACATCTGGGGCTCCTTCGACGCGGAGATTGAGCTTTGGCTCGGCGACGCGCCGGATCATATGGAGAGATTTGTGATTACGGAGCCGGCGACGGTCGCGGTTATGCCCGGAATGTGGCGCGGGCCGATAAACGTCAGGCGCGTTGGCAGGCCGTTCAACTTCAACCCGTGGCAGGTGGGCGGAAAGTGGAGCAAGGTGTCAAAGCGCACCGTGGGCGGCGAGGAGCTCTTCGTTTACGAGGGCGAGGGCCTGACAAAGGCGGAGACGCTCGAGGACAGGCTGTTTTCAGGGGAATAATCTGATAAGAGCATACGTGACACCCCGCCGTCACCGTTGGTGGCGGCGGGGTGTGCGGGTTTTGCGGGCCGCGGGGTAGCCAAAACGCTACGCCCGTAATATTTTATACACTTTACATTACCCCGATTAGGTGATATAAATAAATGTGCCGTATTTATATGCGCGTTTTTTGTGATTTCTGCATAGTAAGCATATGGGCACGGTTGGTATTAGCGAGAGGAAAAGATACATTACAATATTAATAAGAAGGAGGATTTGAAAATGGCATCTAAATTTTCGCATGTGTTTGACCCTGTCGAGATCCGCGGAGTCTACTACAAGAACAGACTGGAATTCGCGCCTCCCGGCTGCGGCGGCGGCGGCAACGAGCGCGGCTTTATCACGCCGGAGGTCGTCGAGTATTTTCGTCCGATGGCGAGAGGCGGCGCCGCGATTGTGAGCATCGGCAACTGTTCCATCGACGTCACGGAGTGTAACGACGAGGGGCCCGGGCAGATTGACCTGCGCTATGACGACTGTATTCCGGCGCTCTCGACGTTCGCGATGATGTGCAGGCTGTACGGCGCGAACGGGCAGCTTGAGGTCAACCACTGCGGCGCGACGCAGGGAAACATCGAAAACTCGATCGCGGGGGAGAACGGCATCGCGCCGTCGCCCATCATCACCGCGGCGGAGCGCTTGCGCGCCGCAGAGCAGGGGCGCGCCCCGGTTCCGACGCGCGAGATGAGCAAGCAGAAGATCGAGGAGACGATTCAGAAATACGCGGACGCGGTGCTGCGCTGCAAAAAGGCGGGTATGAAAACCGTGCTTTTCCACGGCGCGCACGGGAATATGCTCTCACAATTCTTCAGCACGTATTACAACAGGCGCGAGGATGAGTACGGCGGCTCCGTCGAGAACCGCGCGAGGTTCGCCACGCAGGTGCTTGAGGCGACGCGCGCGGCAGTCGGCGAGGACTTCGTGATAGAGTACCGCATATCCGCCGACGAGTATCGCGAGGGGCGGATGCACTTCCCGGATACGCTGCAATTTATCAACCTCGTAAAGGACAAGGTGGACATTTTCCACGTGTCGGGCGGTCTGCACGACCCGCAGGGCGAGCCTCTCGTCATGGGGCCGATGCATCTGCCGTATACATATGACTGGCAGTACAACGTACACTGGTCGGCGAAGATAAAGAAGGAATTCCCGGGAATACGCCTGGCGACGGTCGGCGCGATAAAGGACATTCAGCAGGCCGAGGACATAATCGCGAGCGGGACGGCGGACTTCGTCGCCTACATGCGCGCGCTTATCGCAGACCCCGACATGCCGCACAAGTACGCCGAGGGGCACGAGGTCGATCACCGGCCGTGCATACGCTGCGCGTGCTTCTATCCCGACAAATACGGCGTCATGGGATTTGACAAGTGCTCCGTCAACCCGTTCCGCGGCAAGGAGAAGGAGTATCCGGAGAACAGGGTTCCCCTCGCGGCCGTGAAGAAGAAGATGGCGGTTGTGGGCGGCGGCCCGGCCGGAATTCAGGCGATGCTGACCCTCGTGGAGCGCGGGCATGACGTGACGCTGTACGAAAAAGAGGCGGAGATAGGCGGAAACCTGCGCCACGCGACGCTCGACCCCCGCAAAAAGGACGTGAAGCAGTACCTCACATATTTGCAGAACCAGGCGAAGGTGACGAAGGCGAAGGTGCTTATGAACACGCCGGCGACGCCGGAGGCGCTCGAGAAGGAGGGCTATGACGCGGTGCTTGTCGCGACGGGCTCTCTGCCGATCAAGCCGGGGATTCCGGGAATCGACAAGCCGCACGTGCTCTGGGCGCCGGACGGCGAGCGCGAGGGCGCGAAGATAGGCGACAAGGTCGTCGTCCTCGGCGGCGGCGCGGTGGGCGTGCAGACGGCGGTGCATTTCGCGATGGAGGGGAAGGACGTGACCCTCGTGGAGATCGCGGAGGACTTCAATCTCGGCGGGGCCGTGTCCATGCTTATAGGCGGGGCGCTGAATCTCCGTCAGGAGATGATAGACTACAACGTCAAGAAGCTGCTGAAGCACAAGGTTGAGAAAATCGACGACAAGACCGTCACCGTCTCCGACGTTGTCACGGGGGAGAAGAAGGAGATAGCGGCCGACACGGTGCTGTACGCCGTCGGAATGAAGTCCCAGACAAAGGAGGGGCAGGCGTTCCAAGGCTGCGCGCCCAACACGAGAGTGTATCTCGTGGGCGACTGCTATGACCAGGCCGAGATTCGCGGCGCGGTACACAGCGCGTTTGACATCGCGTCGAGGCTGTAAGTTACACATAATCTTATGGAAAGGGAAATACGGCGGCGCAGTCGCGCGACGCGCCGCCGTAGAGTGAAACTGATATGATAAGATACATTATCAGACGGCTGCTGTTGTTTATTCCGATCCTGCTCGGCATCACCATTGTTGTGCAGATACTCATGGCCGTCGCGCCGGGCGATCCCGCGAGAATGCTCGCAGGGTCGGATCCGGAGCCGGGGGAGTACGAGCAGATCCGCGAGGATCTGGGTCTTGACAAGCCGATATATGTGCGCTACTGGGACTTCCTCAAGGGCGTTTTGCAGGGGGATTTCGGCACGTCGTTCACCACGAAGCGGCCGATTCTTCCGGAGATAATGGCGCGCTTCCCGTACACGCTTTTCATCTCCACGCTGAGTATTTTGATTTCGACGCTGATTGGTATTCCAATCGGAATTCTTGCGGCGACGCACCAGTATAAGCTCGGGGACAAGGCGGCGATCCTGCTCTCCCTGCTCGCCGTGTCCATGCCGGCGTTCTGGTTCGCGCTGCTGCTTGTGCAGCTTTTCGCCGTGAAGCTGCGGTGGCTGCCGGTGTCGAACATCCAGACCTGGAAGGGCTGGATTCTGCCGATCGCGTCGCTGTCGCTCGGCTACGTCGCGAGTATAATCAGGCAGATGAGGTCGAACATGCTGGAGGTCGTCAACCAGGACTTTTTGACGACGGCGCGCGCGAAGGGGCTCTCGGAGCAGGTGGTGCTGTATAAGCACGCGCTGAAGAACGCGCTTATCCCGGTCGTTATGACGATAGGCAGCATGTACGGAATGTCCCTCGGCGGGGCGCTTATCGCCGAGATGATATTCTCCATACCGGGGCTCGGCAGCTTCACGCTTACGGGGCTTACGAACAGGGACTATCCCGTCATTCAGGCGACGGTGCTGTTCCTGTCGGCGCTGTTCTGCCTTGTGATGCTGCTCATAGACGTGGCGTTTGCGTTCATTGACCCGAGGATAAGGTCACAGTTCGCAAGGAAAAAGAGGAGCGCCGCGAAAAGGGAGAAAGGGGAGGAAGCGTAACTATGGAAGACGCTGTAAAAGGGAGATCCTATTCCAGTCAGATTTGGAGGCAGCTGAAGAAGAGCAAGATCACGGTCATCTCGATGATCGTACTGGTTGTGATTCTTCTCGTGGCCATATTCGCGCCGCTTCTGGCGCCGCACACGTATGAGGTGTCGTTCCCGGACAGGGCGCTTGAGGGTCCGAGCCGCGATTTCCCGCTCGGCACAGACAGAATCGGGCGCTGCGTCCTCAGCCGTCTGCTGTACGGCGCGAGGCAGTCGCTCGCGATGGGCGTGTTCTCGGTGACGATTTCCACGCTGATAGGCGTGTTCCTCGGGGCGGTCGCCGGGTACTTCGGAGGGCTGTCCGACGGGCTTATAATGCGCATACTCGACGTGTTTCAGGGGATACCGATGTTCTTGCTGACCGTGACGCTCGCCGCAGTGCTCGGCCCGAGCCTCCAGAACGCGATTATCGCGATAGGGATAACGATGATACCGGGTAACGCGCGGCTTATCCGGGCGTCGATACTCTCCGTGCGCGAGATGGAGTACATCGAGGCGGCGAAGTCCATCGACGCGAGCAGCGCGAGGATTATAATCAAGCACATCATCCCGAATTCGATAGCGCCCGTGCTCGTGTCCTTTACGATGGCGATGGGCGGCGCGGTGCTGTCCGGCGCGGGACTGAGCTTCATCGGACTCGGCGTGCAGCCCCCGATACCGGAGTGGGGCGCGATGATCTCCGAGGGCAGAAACTTCATGAGGGCGGCGCCGCAGCTTGCGCTGTACCCCGGAATCTGCGTCATGATAACGGTAATCGCGTTTAATATGCTGGGCGACGGCCTGAGAGACGCGCTTGACCCGCGCCTGAAGAGTTGAGGTGAATCAAATGCTTGAAAATACAGATAACATTCTGGAGATAAAAGACCTCGTGGTGGAGTACCGCACGGACGACGCGGTAATCCACGCGGTAAACGGCGTGAACCTCACCGTGAAGAAGGGCGAGACGATAGGCCTCGTCGGTGAGACGGGCGCGGGCAAGACGACGATAGCGCGCTCTATCCTGCGGATTTTGCAGACGCCGCCCGCGAAGGTGTGCGGCGGGCAGATAGGCTTCCAGGGGCAGGATCTGCTGGCGATTTCCGAGCGGGAGATGCGCAAGATACGCGGAAACAAGATAGCGATGATATTCCAGGATCCGATGACGGCGCTGAACCCCATAGAGAAGGTCGGCGCGCAGATCGCGGAGGCGATAAAGCAGCACAACAGCATCACGCAGAGCGAGGCGGAGCACAGGACGGGCGACATGCTCGAGCTTGTGGGGATTCCGAGGGAGCGGTACAACGAGTACCCGCACCAGTTCTCCGGCGGGATGAAGCAGCGCGTCGTAATCGCGATGGCGCTCGCGTGCAACCCGGAGCTGCTGCTCGCGGACGAGCCGACGACGGCGCTTGACGTCACGATTCAGGCGCAGGTGCTGGAGATGATGCAGGAGCTGAAGCAGAAGCTCGGCACGTCGGTAATACTCATAACGCACGACCTCGGCGTTGTGGCGGACAGCTGCGACACCGTGGCGGTAATCTACGCGGGGGAGATAGTCGAGTACGGCACGGCGGATCACATTTTCCGTCACCTGACGCACCCGTACACGATCGGACTTTTCAACTCGCTTCCGAAGCTCAACTCGACGGAGCGGCGACTGAAGCCCATAAAGGGGCTTATGCCCGACCCGACGAATCTGCCCGCGGGCTGTACGTTCTGCGAGCGCTGCCCCGACGCGACGGAGAGATGCGTCGCGCAGTCGCCGGAGGTTGTTGAGGTTGCCCCGGGACACCTTGTAAAGTGCTTTTTAGCGGGGGTGAAAGAATAATGGCTGCATTACTGGAAGTAAAGGGACTGAAGAAATACTTCAAATCCGGCGCGGGACAGCTTCACGCGGTGGACGATATCAGCTTCACGCTTGACGAAGGCAAAACCCTCGGCGTCGTGGGCGAGTCGGGCTGCGGCAAGACGACGCTCGGCAGGACGGTCATGCATCTGCTTCAGCCGACGGCGGGGGAGATACACTTCGCGGGGCGGGATATCTCAAGCCCGAACAAGCAGGAGCTGCACAAGATACGCGAGGACATGCAGATCATCTTTCAGGATCCGTTCTCGTCCCTCAATCCGCGCATGTCGGTGAGCGCGGCGATCATGGAGCCGCTTTTGCTGCACAGCAAGCTGAAAAAAGCGGACATACGCGTGGAGACGCGCAAGCTGATGGACACGGTGGGCATAGCGCGGCGGTTTGAGAACGCGTATCCGCACGAGCTGGACGGCGGACGACGGCAGCGCATAGGAATCGCGCGGGCGCTGGCGCTCAAGCCCAAGTTTATAGTGTGCGACGAGCCTGTGTCCGCTCTCGACGTGTCGATTCAGGCGCAGATTATCAACCTCATGCTCGATTTGCAGGAGGAGTGGGGTCTGACGTACATGTTCGTGACGCACGACCTGTCCGTCGTCAAGTACATCTCGGACGACATCATGGTGATGTATCTCGGGCAGATGGTGGAAAAGGCGCCGTCGGACGAGATGTTTGAGAAGCCGCTGCACCCGTACACGAAGGCGCTGCTGTCGGCGATTCCGACGCCGAGCCTCGACGACAAGAAGGAGAGAATCATCATGCAGGGCGAGATTACCTCGCCGATAAACCCGAAGCCGGGGTGCCGGTTCATGGCGCGGTGCCAGTACGCCTCCAAAAAATGCGAGCAGCCGCAGACGCTTGAGGAGGCCGCGCCCGGCCACTTCGTCTCGTGCTGCAGATACGGAGAGCTGGGGTAAAACGGGACAAGACGCGGGACGCGTCCGTAAATAGAGAACCAATAAAAAATAGAAGGAGACCACCACAATGAAGAAAACCTTGAAAATCGCGATTTCAATCCTGCTTATCTGCACAATGGCGCTGGCGCTGTTCGCCTGCACGAAGAAGGACACGCCCGCGACGCCGGGAGGCACCGCCACGCCCGCGGCTCCGGGAGGCTCCGCCGCGCCGGATTCGCCGGGAGGCTCAGACGCGCCGGACGCGCCGATAGTCCCCTCGCGCGACACGATTAACATCGCGCTCTCACAGGACGGCGGCACGCTGGATCCGTTCTTCATGCTCGCGACGGACATCCAGAGCACCATGTCCATGGTATACGAGGGTCTGTACTACTACAACAGCGCCGGGGAAGTGATCTGGCTGCT
>JAISKU010000185.1 GCA_031261245.1 Oscillospiraceae bacterium
TATTTTGAGGCGCTTGTGAGCGCGATTGTCGAAAAAGAGGACGATATCCGCTACTGGCTGCGCGCCGAGAGCGGCTCCACCGCCCCTAAGGTCGATTTTGAGTTCCACACCGTCATCGAGTTCGCGAAAGAGGCGATGTATCTGCCGTTTATGATGAGCGGGAAGATACTGCCGTCGAATATGCCGGGCAAGGAGAACTATGTGTACCGCCGCTCCAAGGGCGTAATCGGCGTGATCGCGCCGTGGAACGTGCCGCTCGTGCTCGCGATGCGCTCCGTGATTCCGGCGGTGGCAACGGGGAACACCGTCGTGCTCAAGCCCGCGTCCGACACGCCCGCCTCGGCGTTTTTGATTGCGGAGCTATTTGAAAAAGCCGGGATCCCCGCCGGGGTGTACAACGCCGTAGCGGGCGCGGGCTCGGAGATAGGCGACGCGTTCGTGTCGCACCCGATACCGAAGATAATCTCCTTTACCGGCTCCACCGAGGTCGGCCGCCGTATAGGTGAGATTGCGGGAAAGAATCTGAAAGACGTCTCGCTCGAGCTCGGCGGGAACAACGCGATGATAGTTTTGGCTGACGCGGACATCGAACAGGCGGCAAAGGCCGCCGCGTTCGGCGCGTTTTTCCACCAGGGGCAGGTGTGCATGGCGGTAAACCGCGTGATCGCGGTCGATTCAGTGCACGACGCGTTCGTCGCGGCGCTCGTTGATACGGTGAAGAGCCTGAAGGTCGGCGACCCGGCCGATCCCGACACGTTCATCGGCCCGATAATCAACGCGGCGCAGGTCAAGGGGATTGAGGAGAACGTCGCGCGGACGCTCGCCGCCGGGGCGCGCGCCGCGCTCGTCGGCAAAACCGACGGACAGCTCGTGTATCCGTGGGTGCTCACCGGCGTCACGAACGACATGGCGGCGGCGAAAAACGAGGTGTTCGGCCCCGTTTGCAGCGTGCTTCGCGCGCGCGACGAGGACGAGGCGATAGCGATAGCGAACGACACAGAGTACGGCCTTAGCGGCTCCGTGTTCACGCGCGACGTTTTTCACGGGATGCAGGTCGCGCGGCGAATCGAGTCCGGCATGACCCACGTGAACGACCAGTCGATAAACGACGAGCCGCACGTCATGTTCGGCGGTGAGAAGTCCTCCGGAATCGGCCGCTTCAACGGCGAGTGGGTGCTGCAAAAGTTCACGACGGAGAAGTGGGTGAGTGCGCAGACGGAGGACAGAAAGTTTTTCTGAGCCTACCCCATCGTCAGCACGGCCTTGATGACCCTGCCGCTGTGCGTGTCCTCGAACGCGCGCTCGATATCCTCGAAGTCGTAGTATGTGATCAGGCGGTCAAACGGGAACAGCCCCTGCTTGTAATAGTCCAGGAGCTTGGGGATAGACACCTGCGGCACGGAGCAGCCCTCCACGAGCCCGACGAGCGTCTTGCCCGTCCCCATGAGCTCGTTTTCCACATTGATTGTCAGCTCCTGCGTGCTGCCGAGGATTACGCACGTGCCGAGGCTCCGCACGCACGCGAGCGACTGGCGCACGCACGCGGAAACGCCCGTGCAGTCGATGGCATAGTTCGTCCCGATGCGCGTGAGCTTTTTCACCTCGTCGGACACGCTGTCAACCGCTTTGCTGTTTATCGTGTGCGTCGCGCCGAGCTCGCGGGCGAGCGCAAGGCGTGAATCGACGATATCGCACGCGATTATCGTCTCGCAACCCGCGATTTTCGCGGCCATGACGGCGGAGAGCCCGACGGGCCCGCAGCCCGTGATGAGCACGGAGCTCTCTCGCGGCGGCTTGAGGTAGTTCAAAATCGCGCCCGCGCCCGTCTGTATGCCGCAGCCCATCGGCGCGGTGAGCTCGAGCGGCACGCCGTCGGGTATGTGTATGAGGTTGTTCACGTGCACCACGGCGTGCGTGGCGAACGCGCCCTGCCCGAAGAACGAGGACACGGGTTCGCCATTCAGCGTGCGGCGCAGCGTGCCGTCGAACTGCGTGCCTGAGAAGTTGAGGCGGCGGTTCTCCTCACAGCCGTAGGTGTGTCCGGCGCGGCACGCCTCGCACTCCCCGCAGTAGCCGTAGGAAAACCCCACGCGGTCGCCCTTTTTGAAGTCCGTGACGCCCGCGCCGATCTCCTCCACGACGCCGCAGCCCTCATGTCCGAACACGGCGGGAAGCGGGACGGGCAGAATCTGCTGACGCGCGACCTCGTCCGTGTGGCAAACGCCGCAGGCGGCGATTTTTACGAGTACCTCGCCCGTTTTCGGGGCGTCGAGCTCAAGCTCCTCAAGTTGAAAGGGCGCGCCCTTTGCGGTGACGACGGCGGCTTTTATTTTCATGACTTCTGCTTCCTTTCGCTGCGGTATTTTTCAAAACTATATCAGAAACGGCGGGATTTTTCAAGCGCAAACGAAAGTTGTCATAATCGGTTGCCAGTGTAAGAATTATATGGTAGAATACCAAAAACTGTTGGTTTATTGAGATTTGAGGACTTTTTGCATGAAGAGAAAAGACGCGCTTTCGATTATAATCGCGGCGGCCGGTGTTGTTTTGGCGATTGTCCGCCCGTTTTCAGGACTTGACGCCGCCGGGAATATCGTGCTCGGCACGATTATCGCGTCGCTCGCGATGTGGATGTTCAGACCGGGAGGTGGCACGTTTTTCATCGGACTCGCAATCGCGCTGCTCGGCGGGACGCTCGCCGGTCTGCCTGTCTCCGATATCGCGAGCGGGTTCACAAGCCCGTCGCTCTGGCTGCTGATTCCCGCGATGTTCTTCGGCTACGTGCTGCTGAAAACCGGCCTCGGCAAGCGAATGGTGTTTGCGCTTTTCAAAAGGCTGAGGCTGACGTATTTCAAAATCCTCGTCGGCATGTTCGCGGTGGGTATCGCGTTTTCGCTGATCACGCCGTCGATAACCGTGCGGCTGCTGATACTGACGCCGATCGCAGTGTGCGTCGCGGACGCCTGTCGGCTGCCGAAAGGGGACAAGGGGCGCTCGCTCATCTCGATTTCCGCGTGGGCGGTGGCGATATTCCCGGGAATCGGGTGGGTGAACGGCTCGCTATACGGGCCGGTGTTCACGGCGTTCCTGCCGGAGGGGACGATACGCGCGCTCGCGACGGACGCGATGTGGTTCCGCGCGATGTGTCTGCCGTGGATGGTTTTCACCGTCGCGTTTCTGTTTTTGCTCTACCTCGCGCTGAAGCCGGGCGAAAAGCTCTCCGTGACGAAATCGGATTTGGACGGCATGTATGAAGAGCTCGGCCCCATAACGCGAGACGAGCGTGTCTGCCTCGCGGTGTTCGTGCTCGTACTGCTCGCGCTCGGGGCGCAGCGTTTTCTGCCGTTCACGACGAACCACGTGCTGCTCGCGGGCCTGATACTGCTGCTGTTCACCGGCGTGCTGACGGTGAAGGACATCTCCGGCGGCATAAGCTGGGACACGGTGATGTTCTTCGGCATGATTTTGAGCTTCGCGCACCTGCTTGAGGTCACGGGAATATCCGCGTGGCTGTCGCCGGCGCTCTCATCACTGCTGTCGCCGATTGCGGCGCGGGATCCGCTGGTTTTCGCGCTCGCGCTGTATCTCATCTGCGTCGTGCTGCGCTTTATCGACGTGGCGCAGGGGTGGATTGTCGCGGCGATTCTCAGTCTCGCGATGCCGATGCTGTATGAGAGATTCGGGCAGAGCCCGTTCGTGAGCCTCATGGTGTTTTTGTGCGCGAGCAATCTGTTCTTTTTCCGCTATCACCAGCCGTGGGTCGGACAGGTTGAGGCCGTGATCGGGGAGGACGGGTGGACAAAGGAGCATTTGATGAAGGCGTCGCTGCTGTACGCGGCGCTGTGCGTGGGTTTGCTGGCGTTTTGCCGCCTGTACTGGCCGGTTGTCGGGATAATTTAGGATAGGGGTGCACATATGATAGGTGATTTCAAGCGTTTTGACATGGTGAGAAAACCGTTGACACAACGCAGATGGCTGACGCCCGTGACGTGGGCGCTCAGTTTTCCGACGAAATGGAAGCACTGCGGAAAAATCGAAAAGCGCGACATGGACGGCGTGAAGCCGCCGTATCTCCTGCTGTGCAACCACAACGCGTTTCTGGACTTCATGATAATGACGACGGCGATCTTCCCGCACCGCGCGAATTACGTCGTCGCGATTGACGGCTTCATCGGAATTGAGTGGCTGCTGCGCAAGGTCGGGGGGATCGGGACGCGCAAGTTCACGAACTCCATACAGCTCGTCAGAAACATGGCGCAGATGAAGGACGAGGGGCAGATCGTCGTGCTGTTTCCGGAGGCGCGGTACTCGCTTTGCGGCACGAACGCGGTTTTGCCGGATTCCATAGGGAAATTCATACGGCTTATGGACGTGCCCGTCGTGACGCTGCTGATGCACGGGCACCACCTCGCGAGCCCGTTCTGGGGCGCGGAGAAGCACAAGGTGCCGCGTCTGCACGCGGAGATGCGCCTGCTGCTGACGCGTGAGCAGACGCAGGAGATGTCCATCGAGGAGATAAACAACCGCGTGCGCGAGACGATAGTTTACGACGATTTCGCGTGGCAGCGCGAGAACAGAATCCCGGTGAAAAGCCGCGAGCGGGCGAACGGCCTGCACAAGGTGCTGTACCAGTGCCCGAGCTGCGGCACGGAATACCGCATGAGCTCCGGCGGGGAAGAGCTGTGGTGCGAGCACTGCGGAAAGCGGTGGAAAATGACGCAGCTCGGCGAGCTTGAGGCGGTTTCCGGCGAGACGGAATTTTCGCACATTCCCGACTGGTACGAGTGGGAGAGGGAGAACGTGCGGCGGGAGGTTTTACGCGGTGAGTACTCTCTGTGCGTGCGCGCCCGCGTCGATTCGCTGCCGAACGCGCGCGGCTTCATCGACCTCGGCGCGGCGGAGCTGACGCACGATATGGAGGGCTTCACGCTGCGCGGCAGCTACGGCGGCGAGGAGTACGAGGAGATATGGAAGGCGATGTCGCTCTACTCGTGCCACATTGAGTACAATTACAAGAAGCGCAAAGCGGACTGCGTGGATCTCAACACGATAACCGACACGCTTTACATATACCCCGAGGGGCGGGATTTCTCCGTGACGAAGATTGCGCTCGCGACGGAGGAGCTGTACAAGAGGGCGGTGGAGCTGAAGGCCGCCGCCGAGAAACGGAAGGACGCGTGATTTATGCTTATTGAGGGAATGCTGATTGCGCTCATACTGCTGTCCGTGGCGATTATCGCGCTGCTGTTTACGCGTAAGCCGGAACGCAACGCCGAAAAGCTCGCGAAGCTCGAGGCGGAGCTTGCGCGCCTTGAAGGGCTGCTGCGCGAGGAGTTCAGGGTCAGTCGCGGCGAGAGTCAGGCCGCGCTTAAAGCGAACCGCGAGGAGCTCGCGGGCTCGATAGACAGGATACGCGAGGCGGTGGAGACGCGCCTGCGGAGTATTCAAAGCGACAACAACCAAAAGCTCGACGAGATGCGGAAAACCGTTGACGACAAGCTGAGTGAGACTATCTCAAAGCGCTTCAGCGAGTCCTTTAATATGATAAGCGAGCGGCTTGAACAGGTTCAGCAGGGGCTCGGCGCGATGACCACGCTCGCGTCGGACGTGGGCGGACTGAAAAAGGTTCT
>JAISKU010000188.1 GCA_031261245.1 Oscillospiraceae bacterium
TTCAACGTCCACTACGCGGCGGACGTGAAAAAGCGCTATCCCGACCTGCTCGTCAACACCGTCGGCTCCATCACGAGCATCGCGGAGGCCGAGGAGATTCTCTCCAAGGGCTGGGCGGATTTCGTCGCGATGTGCCGTCCTCTCATGGCCGACCCCGACATGCCCAAAAAATATTCGGCGAACAAGCCCGAGGATCACCGCCCCTGCCTGCGCTGCGACCAGTGCGCGCGCTTCTTCCCGCCTCGCATCATAAACTGCGCGGTGAACCCGATCTCCGGTATCACGAGTGAGCTTCCCGAGGGCACCGTGCCGGAGGCGAAGGTCAAGAAAAAGGTCGGCATCGTCGGCGGCGGCCCGGGCGGCCTGTACGCGATGATGGCGGCGTGTGACCGCGGTCACGAAGTCATTCTGTACGAAAAGGGTAGCGAGCTCGGCGGAAGCCTTCTCGGCGCGGCCGTTCCTCCCGTCAAGACAGACATGAAAAAGTACGTCGCGTGGCTCAAGCGCGAGGTCGCCAAGGACAAGTACAAGGCGACAATTAAGCTGAACACCGCCGCGACGAAGGAAATCCTCGACAAGGAGAATTTCGACGCGCTCATCATCGCCGTCGGCGCGGAGCCCGTCATTCCGAGAATTCCCGGCTACGACAAAAAGCACGTCTCGTGGGCGTCTGACGCCGAGCTCGGCAAGACGTTCGTCGGCGACAACATCGTCATCATCGGCGCGGGCTCCATCGGCATCGAGGCGGCGTTCGACTTTGACAGCCTCGGCAAAAAGGTCACGCTCATCGAGCTGCTTGAGACCGACGCCGCGAGGGAGAGCCTGTTCCGCAGCGGCGGACAGGGCGGCAATGAGCTCCTCGCCCTGCTGAACGAGAAGGAAATCCCGATCTACTACGGCACGAGCGCGCAGGAGATTCTCGACGACAAGGTCATCTGCAAGAACGCGAAAACAGGTGAGACGTTTGAGCTCGCGGCCGACACGGTGCTGTACTCCGTCGGCATGAAGCCGCGCTACGACCTCGTTGACGAGCTCCGCCACTCCGCCCCGGAGGGCAGCGTGTACATAGTCGGCGACGCCAAGGAGTCCGGCAAGATCACGCACGCCACAAACGGCGGCTTCAACGCGGCGCTGCACATCTAACCTCAAGACAGACAAAAACACCGGCGGCCAATGACCGCCGGTGTTTTTACGTCTTAATTTATTTCGCGAGGAACGGCTCGATGTCCTTTTCGAGAGCCTTCGTCTCCGCATCGTCCTCGATGACGAGCTTCAACTCCGTCTCGATCGTGAAGAGCATGAGTCCGAGCATTGACTTCGCGTCGGCGTAGCCCGATTTTCCGTGCACCCAAATGTCGAACGGGTACTTCGTGGCTATCTGGTTCAGCTTCTGCGCGTCGTCCGAGGTGTTGATTACTATATCATATGTCATATTGTGATCCCCTTTCATGTATAAAAATAATTTTTCGCCCGCTTGAATATTACCGCATAAACCTCCGTACGTCAAGAAAAATTTACGCTAAACTTTGAGCTCCGGCGCGGCGCCCTCCGCCGCGACACCGTAACCCTCGAGCGCGGGTCGCACTACGTCGCGCAAAAACTCCGTCACCTGCTCCGGCGCGCGCCCGACAAACCCGCGCGGGTCGAGCTCCGCGCGCAGCTCCTCCTCGCTCATGCCGAACAGCGGATCCGCCGCGATGCGCGAAATCAGGTCGTTCGGCTCTCCCCGCTCCTTGACCGCCGCGCCCGCCGCGACGGAGTGGACGCGTATCGCCTCGTGCAGCGCTTGCCTGTCGCCGCCGCGCAGAACGGCCTTCATCATGATGTTCTCCGTCGCCATGAACGGCAGCTCCTCAAAAATATGCTTCTCAATCACCTTGGGGTACACCTTTATCCCCGACGCTACGTTGAGGTAGATATTCAAAATCGCGTCCACGGCGAGAAACGCCTCGGGCACGGATATCCGCTTGTTCGCGGAGTCGTCGAGCGTGCGCTCAAACCACTGCGTCGAGGCGGTCTGCGCCGCGTTCAGCTCGTCGGACACGACGTAGCGCGCGAGGCTGCAAATGCGCTCGCACCGCATGGGATTGCGCTTGTACGGCATGGCGGAGGAGCCTATCTGGTTCGCCTCGAACGGCTCCTCGCACTCCTTGAGGTGCGAGAGCAGCCGCATGTCCGTCGCGAATTTCGCCGCGCTCTGCGCGATTCCCGAGAGCGTCGAGAGCACGAAGTAGTCCGTTTTGCGCGAGTACGTCTGCCCCGCGACCGGCACCACGCCGTCAAAGCCCATCTCCGAGGCGATCAGCTCCTCAAGCCGCTTGATTTTCTCGTTATCGCCGCCGAAAAGCTCCACGAAGCTCGCCTGCGTCCCCGTCGTCCCCTTGCTGCCGAGCAGCTTGAGCGAATTTATGCGGTGCTCCAGCTCCTCGAGGTCGAGCATCAGGTCGTTTATCCACAGCGCCGCGCGCTTGCCGACGGTCACGAGCTGCGCCGGCTGAAAATGCGTGAACCCGAGCGTCGGCAGCGCCTTATACTCGTCCGCAAAGTCCGCGAGCTTCGCGACGACGCGTAAAAGCTTGCCGCGCAAAAGCTCAAGCGCCTCGCGCATGATGATGATGTCCGTGTTGTCCCCGACGTAGCAGCTCGTCGCGCCGAGGTGAATTATCGGCATCGCCGACGGCGCGGCCTTGCCGAACGTGTGGACGTGCGCCATCACGTCGTGGCGCAGCTTGCGCTCCTGCTCGGCGGCGTAGTCGTAGTCTATATCGTAGATGTGCGCCTCCATCTCGGCGATCTGCGCGTCGGTGATGCCAAGGCCGAGCGTCTTTTCGGCGCGCGCGAGCGCAATCCAGAGCTTGCGCCACGTCGAAAACTTCTTGTCGGCGGAGAACAGGTACTGCATCTCGTCGGAGGCGTACCGCGTGGACAGCGGCGAGATATATGTGTTGTTTGGCATGGCTTTTCCTTTCGTGAGCTACAGAGCCCTTTGCACGATTTCCGTAAGCGCGTCAATCAGCTCCTGCGGCTGCGACACCTCGTAAAACACCTCGTAGCTGTGCGCCCCGACGCGTTTTGTAACGCCTATTACGGAGCGCGTTCCCGTGCCGTCGGCGGCGTCGTCAAATTTCAGCCGAATTTCGGCGCGATGCCCGCGGTTGTGCAAAACGAGATCAAAATAATTCGCTATTGAATAGCTGAAGCCCGTTGCCGGCTCAAACCCGCGTCTGACGCGCACGTGTCGCAACGTGTCAAGAATATCCTCCGCCGGTGCGGACTCACGGATCTCAACCGGGTCGCCGGTCATTCGTCCGCTCTCAACCCAGACGTACGCCTCATCCGACCACGGGCCGAACTCCGGCAGTCCAAGCTCAAACGGCATGAAATACCACGCGGTCGCCGCCGCGGACAGCACCAGAAGCGACGCAAACGTGATTATTCCGCGCTTATCGCGCCCCCTTGCCCGCCTCGCCAAGAGTATGGCAAACACAATTACACACACTATCAGCAAGTACGGCGCAATCTTGACGATGAAGCTCATCTCAAAAATTCCTCTATTCTATCCAGTCCCTCTTTTATATTCTCCATGCTCGCGGCGTACGTCATGCGGACAAAACCCGCGTCGCCGAACCCGGAGCACGACACGAGCGCGACAAGTCCGCGCTCAAGCAGCGCGAGGGCGAAGTCGTCCGCGTCCTTTATTATGCGCCCGCCGAGCGTTTTCCCGATCTGCTCCCTGATGTTTATCATCACGTAAAAAGCGCCCTCGGGCTTAATACAGCTTATCCCCGGTATCGAGTTCACGCGCTCCACGATGTAGTCGCGGCGCTGCTCAAACACCTTTCGCATCGCCTCGACCGTCTCCTGCGGGCCGTTCAGCGCCTCGATAGCCGCGTACTGCGAGATCGTTGACGGCGCGGAGGTGGCGTGCGACAGCCAGTTGCCCATCACCTGCGCGAGCTGCGAATTCGACGCCGAGAAGCCGATGCGCCAGCCCGTCATCGCGTAGGATTTCGACACGCCGTTAATGATTATCGTGCGCTCCTTCACCTCGTCGCCGAGCGACGCGACGCT
>JAISKU010000110.1 GCA_031261245.1 Oscillospiraceae bacterium
CGACCCGAACCTCATCCTCGACGGCCTGCGGATACTGTTTGAGAAGAACAAAAAATAGGATTTTGCGAAAATCGGGGCGACTCACAGAGCCGCCCCGCCCATAAGTTAATATTACAAACGAAGGGAAATGGGAACATGAAAAAACTACTCGCAGCACTCCTCGCGGTCGCGCTGTGCGCGAGCCTCGCGGTTTCTGCGCTGGCGGCGAGCCCGTTCAGTGATGTTTCCTCAGACGCGCCGTACTACGATGCGGTTGTCTGGGCGAGTGAAAACGGCTACGTAAACGGCGTCGGCGGCGGAAAATTCAACCCCGGCGGGAACCTGAGCCGCGGCGACTTCGCCACTGTGCTGTGGCGTTATGCAGGTGCGCCGGCGGTCGCAGACGCACCGGAGTTCTCCGACGTTGCGGCGGGCGTGTATTACGCGGACGCGGTCGCTTGGGCTGTTTCAAAAAACATTACAAACGGCGTCGGAAACGGAAAATATGCCCCGAAAGAAAGCCTCACACTCTGGCAGCTCGACATCATGCTTCAGCGTTATGAAACGGGAGAAATTGACGGGATAACGAGTGACGAACCAAAGACGACCGCGACCCGCGCGGACATCGTCGTCGCACTGAAGAACTTTGGCGTCGTCCCGGAAATCATAACCATAAAAGGCGAGAAATACAGTACGAGCCTGACCGTTCTCCAGTTGGTTGATATTGAGTTGACAAACGCTGAGATTAAGCCGCTGAAGTATATGACAAATTTGACGGAATTGAGATTGATCCGCAATCAGATTAGCGATATAAGCCCGCTTAAAGGGTTGACAAATTTGACGACATTGTACTTGGGCGGAAACAAAATCAGCGATATAAACGTGCTGAACGGCTTGACGAATTTGACAAAGTTGAGCTTGAGCAAAAACCAAATCAGTGACATTGATGTGCTGAAGGGTCTGACGAGTTTGACGGAATTGTACTTGGGCGGAAATAAAATCAGCGATATAAGCGTGTTGAAGGACTTGACCGGATTAGAACGGCTGGAATTGGAGAACAACCAAATCAGCGACATAAGCGCACTTAAAGGTCTGACGAAGTTGGTAAATTTAAGATTGGACAATAACCAAATCAGCGAGGTAAATGTGCTGAAGGAATTGAAAAATTTGAAGTCTTTAGGGTTGGTTAGTAACCCGGTTACAAAAGAACAAATCCACGAATTATTAGTGGCATTGCCGGGATGCATGATATCCAGTTCTGGAATATCGTAAAAAACAGTACACTCCCCCCACACACAAAACCCACCCTCTCGGGTGGGTTTTGCTCTGCGCTGTCATCGCCGGTGGCCTAATTGTACTTCTCCCGCGCCTCGCGGTACCCCTCGGGCGCCTCAAGCGAATCCGGCGGGAAGAACTCCTCGACGGGGAAGTGGATGCGCGAGAAGAGCGTGCAGGCGTCGTCGTCGCCGCTGCCGAGGCACTCCTTGTCGGGCACGAAATAGTCGTAGCTCGGCATAAGCAGCTGCGTGTCGCGCTCAAGGCGCACGATCGAGAACTGGCCGAGCGTGACGTACACGCGGCGGTTCGGGTTGTCGAACGCGAGATCCCCGCCGAAGTTGTCGCAAATCTGCTCCGGAATCTCGGACACGCCGAATTCGCAGCGGTTGTCGCACACATCGACGAGCTTCATGCCGAGCACAATCGGGTCCACCGCCTCGACGACGGCGGTGGGGAGGTTGGAGTACTCGAGCTGTCCGAAATCAGAGCCGCCGAGCACAGTTTTTGAGGTGAAGATTTTCGCGCTGCCCTCGCTTCCGAACAGCAGCACGCGCTTGTCGAACACCGCAAGACCGGAGATCTCCACGGGCTTGTTGATAAGCGTGAACGCCTCCCCGTGAACCCTGTAGAAGTATCTGATATCGACGGAGTAGTAGCCGCGGTTGAACGTCACTTCCTCCACATCTATGTTCGCGTACAGGAGCTTCGCGCTTCTCGCGCGGACGGAGACGGCGTTGTCCACCGCCTTCTGCGACTCGCGCGTGAGATACAGGCGCAAATCCTCGATGCAGTCCTTGTCGCGGCAGGAATCATATATTTTTTTCGTATGTATGCTGACAGCCTCTCTGATGGGGGCGTTATCCGGCGCGGGACCGGGTATTACCTTGTCTGTCATTTTATTACTCCTCCTCTAAGTGGATGTAGTTACGGTACAGTTTATGCGCGAGAGCACATGCTTGTGAGTATTGCTTTTTTTGTGAGATATATGGTATAGTGTATATCGGGTGAAGAAATGATTATTTTGGGAATAGACCCCGGACTTGCCACCGTGGGCTTCGGCGTCGTCGAGGCGCACGGCGCGCGGATATCCTACGCGCGGCACGGCGTCATATCCACGCAGGCCGGGCAGAGGCTCGCGCTGCGCCTGTCAAGGATATACTATGACGTACTTGAGCTTATTGACACCTTCAAACCCGACGCGATTGCGATAGAGGAGCTTTTTTTCAACACGAACATCACGACGGGCATCTCCGTCGCCCACGGGCGCGCCGCCGCGATACTCGCGGGGGAGGAGCGGGGCGTCACAATGTACGAGTACACGCCGCTTCAGGTGAAGCAGGCCGTCACGGGCTACGGCCGCGCTGAGAAAAAGCAGGTCATGGAGATGGTGAAGCGCCTTTTGCAGCTCGACGCGATACCGCGCCCCGACGACGCGGCCGACGGCCTCGCGCTCGCAATCTGCCACGCCCGCAACGCGTCGTCGCTTATCAGCGGAATAGGAGGGGCGCAATGTTCTACTATTTAGAGGGTACCGTCGCGATTCTGGAGCCGAATCTCGCCGTCATAGACTGCGGCGGCGTCGGCTACGCGTGCCACACGACGCTCGCGACGCTCTCGCGGCTTGAGCTCGGCAAAAAAGTGCGGCTTTACACGTACTGCAACATAAAAGAGGACGCGTTCGACGTCTTCGGCTTCCACTCGACGTCGGAGAAGCGCTGCTTTGAGCTGCTGCTGTCCGTGTCGGGCGTCGGGCCGCGCGCCGCGCTCGCGATTCTCTCCGCGTGTACGCCCGACGCGCTCGCGATCGCCGTGATCACGGACGACGTGGCGGCGCTCACCCGCGCTCCCGGCGTCGGCAAAAAGCTCGCCCAGCGCGTGATTCTTGAGCTCAAGGACAAGGTCTCAAAGGAGGCGGAGAGTCTCAAGGGCTCCGGCTTCGTACCGCCGTCACAGGATACGCCGGGTGGGCGCGCGGCGGAGGCTCAGGCGGCGCTCGCCGTGCTCGGCTACACCCCGGGCGAGATCTCCGGCCTCATGCGCAAGCTCGACGTCGAGAGCATGACCACGGAAGAGATAATAAAAGCCGCATTAAAATCATAATCTGTAGGGGTCGGCGTCCCCGACGACCCGTGAAACAAACGACGACCCGTGAAACAAACGACAACCCGTAAAACAAACGACGACCCGTAAAACGAACGACGACCCGTAAAACAAACGACAGACAGGTGACTACATATGTCCATTCAATTTTCCGACGACAACCCGAAAGCCCCGATAACGGCGCCGATCTCCCTGCCGGAGGACGACGTCGAGGTCGGTCTGCGCCCGAAAAACCTGTCGGAGTACATCGGACAGGAGAAGGCGAAGCAGAACCTCGCGATCTTCATCGAGGGCGCGAAGCGGCGCAATGAGCCGCTCGACCACGTGCTGCTGCACGGCCCCCCGGGTCTCGGCAAGACGACGCTCGCGGCGATTATCGCGTCCGAAATGGGCGTGAATCTCCGCAAAACCTCCGGTCCCGCAATCGAAAAGCCGAAGGATCTCGCCGCGCTCTTGACAAATCTCGACGAGAATGACATACTTTTCATCGACGAGATTCACCGCATGAACCGCTCGATTGAGGAGATTCTCTACCCCGCGATGGAGGACAGGCAGATCGACATCATCATCGGGCAGGGCCCCTCCGCCGCGTCGATATGCCTCGAGCTGAAGAGCTTCACCCTCGTCGGGGCCACGACGCGCGCCGGCCAGCTCTCGAGCCCCTTGCGCGACAGATTCGGCATCGACCTCAAGCTTGAGCTGTACACGCCCGACGAGCTGCTGCAAATTGTGGAGCGCTCGGCGAAAATCCTCGGCATCCCGACGGAGCCGGAGGGCGCGCGGGAGATCGCGTCGCGCGCGCGCGGCACGCCGCGCGTCGCGAACAGACTGCTGCGGCGCGTGCGCGACTTCGCGGAGGTCACGGGCACGGGCGTAATCACAAAATCGGCCGCCGACGACGCGCTCACGCGGCTCGATATCGACCGCGACGGCCTCGACGCGATTGACCGCCGGCTGCTCGCGGGGATAATCCGCAACTACGGCGGCGGACCCGTCGGACTTGAGACGATTGCCGCGACGATAAACGAGGAGGCCATCACGATCGAGGACGTGTACGAGCCGTACCTCATGCGGCAGGGCTATCTCACCCGCACGCCGCGCGGCCGCTGCGCCACCCGCCTCGCGTATGAGCATCTCGGCCTCGCGTTCACCGGCAACGAACAACTGTCAATATAAAAAACACCGTAGGGGTCGATGTCCACATCGACCCGCCGACAACACGTAGGGGTCGATGTCCACATCGACCCGCATATACATACATGTGGAGGTATACATGGGAAAATATTTCGGAACAGACGGGATACGCGGCGTCGCGAACGCCGAGCTCGACGCGCGCCTCGCGTTTCGCGCGGGCTTCGCCGCCGCGACCGTGGTGGGCGAGGAGACTGGCCGCCGCCCGCGCGCGATAATCGGAAAGGACACGCGCATCTCCTCCGACATGATTGAGGCCGCGCTCATCGCCGGCCTGTGCTCCGGCGGCGCCGACGCGTCGTCCCTCGGCGTGCTGCCGACGCCCGCGATCGCGTACCTCGCGAGAAAGACGGGCGCCGACCTCGGCATCGTCGTCTCCGCCTCGCACAACCCGTATGAGCACAACGGCATAAAATTCTTCAACTCGCACGGCTTCAAGCTCTCCGACGAGCGCGAGGCGAGGATCGAGGGGATAATCGACTCCCCCGAGGCGCTCCCGCTGCGCACGCACGGCGAGATGGGGCGCGTGATCCGCGACACGAGCAGCTTTGACACGTACATAGACCACGTGGCGGAGCGCGCGACGGGCGATTTCGGGAAGATAAAGGCCGTCGTGGACTGCGCCAACGGCGCGGCGAGCGTCACGGCGCGCCGCCTGTTCCGCAAAATCGGCGCGCGCGTCAAATTCATACACGACCGCCCGGACGGCGTGAATATAAACGCCGCGTGCGGCTCCACGCACATCGACGCGCTGCGCCGCGCCGTGACGCACGGCGGCTGCGACATCGGCTTCGCCTTTGACGGCGACGCCGACAGGTGCCTGATGATTGATGAGCGCGGGGAGCTCATCGACGGTGACGTGATTCTCGCCGTGAACGCCGCGCACATGAAAAAGCTCGGCACGCTGAAGAGCAACGCCGTCGTCGGCACGATTGTGTCGAACTCCGGCCTCGACGAGTTCGGGAAAAACGAGGGCATCGAGGTGCTGCGCTCCGACGTCGGCGACCGCAACGTCATCGAGCTGATGAAAAAAAGCGGCGCGAACCTCGGCGGCGAGGCTTCGGGGCACACGATCTTCCTCGACGACTGCACGACGGGCGACGGCCAGCTCTCCGCCGTGAAGCTTCTGAACATACTCGCCGCGACGGGCAAAACGGCGTCGGAGCTCACCGCCGCCGTGCCGCGCTTCCCGCAGGTCATCGTGAACGCGATAGCGGCCACGGCGGAGGACAAGCGCCGCATAATGGCCAGTCCGCAGCTCGCGCTCGCGATCGAGGCGGCGGAAAAAGCGCTCGCGGGGCAGGGGAGGATACTCGTGCGCCCGTCGGGCACGGAGGCGTACATACGCGTCACTGTAGAGGCCGAAACGGAGCGTAAAGCGGGCGAATGTGCCGCGCAAATCGCCGAAATCGCCGAAAGTTTGTGAATATCACACAAAATTATTCAACAAACATAAAAAAACACTTGACAATTTCAATATAAGTGTTATAGTGAAATGCGTGCAAAGTGTGAACCCTGATTATGCTGCCGCCCCCTCGGAAGAGGAGCTGGTGTCGCGTTACACGCGGCTCGTGCGCACGTGCGCGCGGCCGTATTTTCTTGTCGGCGGCGACAGTGAGGATTTGATACAAGAGGGTATGCTCGGATTGCTCTCCGCGATTAGGACGTTTGACGTGTCGCGGGGCGTGAAGTTTGAGACATACGCGGAGTTATGTGTCCGCAGGCGCATTATAAGCGCCGTCCGAAAGTCCATTGCACTGCACGGAAAACAAAACGATATCCCGCTCGAATCTCAGCTCTTGACCGAAAGCGACACCCACGGCGCGTATTTGTTGCGTGATCCTGAGGAGCTTGTCATAGCCGGAGAGCGTGTCCGAGAATTGACGGACAGCATACGCGGTTCTCTCTCAAAGTATGAGGCCGCCGTGCTCGGATTATATCTTGACGGATATACGTACGGAGAGTTGTCGGAAAAGCTCGGCAAACCGTACAAATCCGTTGAAAACGCCATTTTCAGGATACGAAGGAAGCTCGCGCGTTTTACAGTTTCAGGCGACAATCGGTGAAAAACCGATCGCAAATACGACCCTACGGGGAGAACTTTTAGTCAAAAGAGAGGTTTCAACATGTACGAAGACAAGACACTGGTGTGTAAGGAATGCGGCGCAGAGTTCGTGTTCACGGCGGGAGAGCAGGAGTTTTACGCAGAGCGCGGTTTCCAGAATGAGCCGCAGCGCTGCAAGAGCTGCCGCGACAACCGCAAGAACGCGTCGCGCGGCCCGAGAGAGTATTTCGTGGCCATCTGCGCGGAGTGCGGCCAGGAGGCTCGCGTTCCGTTCGAGCCCAAGACGGACCGCCCCGTCTACTGCAGCGACTGCTTTGCCCGTCGCCGCGGCGAATAACCGAAGCAAAGAAGAAAACTCCCCCGCCGAAAGGCGGGGGAGTTTTTTGCCGTTGTGAGTTTTGCCCTACTCGGCCGATATCACGTATCTGTACACGGGCTGACCGCCGTCCACGACCGTCGTCTCGATGTCCGGCAGCGCCGAGAGTTTGCCGAGAAGCCGCGCCGTCTCAGCGTCAGACGAGCCCTCGCCCGAGAACACGGTGACAAACTCTGGCGGCTGCTCCGTCAGCGCGGACACGACCGCGTCCGCGACGCCAGAGAAGTCGTCGCCGCTGTGCAGCAGCGCGTCGCCCAAGAGCGCGAGGAACTCGCCCTCGTGAATCTCGTGCCCGTCAAATACGGAGTCGCGCGCCGCGTGCGTGATGAGTATCGTGCGCACGCGCGAGATCGCGGATTTCATGACGTCGAGATTCTCCTCCGCGTCGGCGGCCGTGTCAAACGCGAGCATCGCGGCGACGCCCTGCGGAATCGACTTCGTCGGCACGACCACAATGCGCTTGTCGGACAGCGGCACGGCCTGTTCGGCCGCCATGATGATGTTCTTGTTGTTCGGATAGATGAACACTATCTCCGCCGGGGTCTGCTCGACGGCGGCGAGGATGTCGTCCGTCGAGGGGTTCATCGTCTGCCCGCCCGTGACGAGCGTATCGGCCCCGAGGTCGCGGAACACGGCCTCAAGACCCTCTCCGGAGCACACGGCGACCGCCCCGTACTTCTTCTGCGGCTCCGCGCGGCGGCTCTCCGCGGACTTTTCGGTCTGCTGCTCGCGCAGATTCTCAAGCTGCGCCGACTGAATCGAGCCGTAAGTCAGCGCATCCGCAATCACCTCGCCGGGCGAGTCCGTGTGGACGTGCACTTTTATGAGATCGTCGTCGTCGGCGATGACGATGCTGTCGCCCACCGAGTTTAGAAACGCCCGCAGGAGGTCGAGAGACTTGCCCGTCTCGCGCGTGACGATGTACACGACCTCGTACCCGAACGTCAAGTCCTCCTCCGTGAACTGGCTGAAATCCGCCCTGTCGCGCCCGACGGCGTCGGCGTCCGCACCGGACTCGATAATCTCGCCGCGCAGGGCGCGGAGCATACCGTCGAGGATATAGATGTACCCCTTGCCGCCCGAGTCGATGACGCCGGCCTTCTTGAGTACGGGATTCTGGTTGATTGTGTCCGCGAGGGCGATTTTTCCGGCCTCGATCGTGCGCTCAAGCACGATCTCGAGGTCGCTTTCCGCCTCGGCCGCCTCCACGGCGGCGTCGGCCGCGAGCCGCGAGACGGTCAGTATCGTGCCCTCGGCGGGCTTCATGACGGCCTTGTAGGCCGCCTCCACGCCGTCGCGCAGCGATGCCGCGAAGAGCGCGGCGTCCGCCGTCTCAAAGTCCTTCAGACGCCTTGCGACGCCGCGAAAGAGCAGGGAGAGAATGACGCCGGAGTTGCCCCTTGCGCCGCGCAGCAGGGCGTTCGCCGTTATCTCGGCGGCGCGCGAGACGGTACGGGGTTCTTCCCCCGCGAGCATTTTCGCGCCGTTTGAGAGCGTAAGGCTCATATTTGTACCCGTGTCACCGTCCGGAACGGGAAATACGTTCAGCTCGTTGACCTCGGTCTTGTGGTTTTCAATGGCGGCGGACGCGTTCAAAATCATCGCCTTGAACTGCGCGCCGGTAAGGAGCTGTGTCAAGCTCGTAACCCTCCTTCGTTCAACCCAATATCATTGAATCGACGTAAATATCGACATGCCTCACGGTGACTCCGGCGGCGGATTCGACCTTGTAGCGAACCTCTGATTTTATGCTGTCGCAGATAACGGGGATGTTCACCCCCGCGTCAACACCGATGTGAAGCCCAATGGATATTGTGCCATCATCATTATATGTCACGTGTACGCCTTTGCCCATCGACTCCCGGCGGAGAAGATGCACAAGTCCGTCCGTGACGGAGTTTACGGTCATGCCCTTGACTCCGAAGCAGCGCGTGGCGGCGTCGCCCGCGAGGTATGTGAAAACTTCGCGCGCGATATAGATGTTGCCCTGCGGGTTCTGAAGAGTTATCATACGTCCCACTCCGTTCTTTTGAGTTATAAAAACAACTTGGTAATTATAATACGTAATTGCAAATAAGGCAAGCGGTTTTTTGCCGATTGCTATTGCATTTACCCTGTGGCTTGATATAATGGCGGTATAGTGAGGTGCGAAATTTTGCTTTCAGAAAAAGAAAACTACCTGAGAACCCTGCGCGGAGAGTGCCCGGAATGGGTTCCGTGCTACGTCATGCCGTCCGATACGGCGCCCGCGGCGGCGCCGTGTATGCTGCTCGCCCCGCCGTTCATCAACGAGCACCGCGCGATTGGCGTCGGCGGCGTCGATATCTGGGGCGTGACCTACGTCCCGTGCGACGAGGGAGCGGGCGCGACGCTGCCGGAGCCGAACAACTTCATTCTCAAGGACGTGCGCGACTGGCGCGACATCCTCAAGGCTCCGGACGTCTCGGGCTACGACTGGGAGGCGATGGCGAAGAAGCACATCAAGGACTCCGGCATCGACCGCGCGCAGACGGCGGTGTCGTTTGACCTGCACTTCGGCTATTTTCAGCACCTCATGTCCTTCATGGGCTTCTCGGAGGGGCTGTGCGCGATGTTTGAGGAGCCCGAGGAGGTCAAGGAGCTTCTCGGCTACCTGTGCGACTTCTACTGCCTGCTGACGGAGAAGCTCATCGACTGGTATGAGCCGGAGGTGCTGTCCATAAAGGACGACACGGCGAGCTGGATGGCCCCGTTCGTGTCGCTGGACATGTTCAACGATATCCTCATGCCGCTGTACGACAGACACGCGAAATTCGCGCGTGAGCGCGGCATACCCGTGTCGTTCCACAACTGCGGGAAGAGCGAAACGCTGTTTGAACCCCTCGTCAAAATCGGCGTGCGCGAGTGGAACTCCGCGCAGACGTGCAACGACCTCGCGGCGGTCAAGGCGCGGTACGGCAACGGCCTCGTCATCGGCGGCGGCTGGGATCCGCGCGGCAGACTGCTCGAGCCGGACGTCACGGACGAGGAGCTTGTGGAGTCCGTGCGCAGCTCGTTTGAAATGCTCGCCCCCGGCGGCGGATTTATCTTCGCGGGCGGGTTTCTCACCCCGACGGGCGGCAACCCGGAGCTGGCGCGCAAAAACGCCGTCATATCGAACGCGGCGCGCGAACTGAGCCGCTCTTTCTACAAATAGGCGGCGGGAAAACAACACAATAAAACGCGCGGGACGCTTGCCGTCCCGCGCGTTTTTTCAACAAAAATCACTTGTCAAGCTCGCGCAGCTTCTCAAACTCCGCCGCCGTGGCGAGAATTTCCGCAGCCGGAGGGTATTCGAGGTTTTCCGGGTCGAGCGCGGCATCGGCGAGCACGAGCGCGACGTACAGCGGCATCTGCTTCTTTGAGATGATGTGCTTGTACTTCCTCTGGACGTTTATCAGGTGGTCAACGGCGAGGGAGCGCCCCCCGGGCGACTTGCAGACGTTGTCATACAACTCCTTGCAGGTGAGAAAGGGGATAAGCGACGTGGCAAGGCTCTCCTTGGGAAGGAGCTCCTTCAGGAGCGCTTCGAGCTTTGCCCGCTGCTCCGCGCCGTGCGGAAAGGCCCATTGCTCGTACTTTGCGGCCTCATCGGCCACATCCGTTTTGCTCTTGCGAATGAAAAACTGAAAATCTCCGAGAGCCATATGAAAGTCTCCTCTACTTCAAGTATTTGTCCAGGAATGTGAATATACGCTCAACGCCCTCCTCGCCCGCGAAGCCGGGGTCGGCGTGGAGAAACTCCTCAGAAATCCACAGCTCGCTGCGCCCGGGGCCCGCAACGGCGTTGATTTTCTCAAAAAGCTCAACGGACTGCTGGTACGGCACGACGGGGTCGTACCGCCCGTGCATTATGAACGTCGGCGGCACGCCGGGATGCACGTTGTCGAGGGGACTGATAAACCGCGCGAGGTTCGGGACGGCCTCAAGCCGCGCGCCGAGCATGATGTCCACGGCGCTTTTCTCCTCGCTCTCGGGGTCGTCGGCGCGCGGATAGCCGCTCTCGTCGAACTGCGCGTGCTTTCTCAAAAATTCCGACGGCCCGAACTGGTCAACGACGGCGCGAATTTCGCACGTCCGCGCCCCCGGCGCGTCGTCAAACGCCGGAACCCCGGCCGTAAACGCAGCCATGAGCGCGAGCTGCGCCCCGGCGGACGCGCCGGCGAGCGCCGTGCGCGACGTGTCGAGCAGGTACGTGTCCGCGTTGTCGGCGACCCATCTCAGGGCGCACCGCACGTCAAACAGGTTGTCGGGATAGCGCACGTGCGGTACGAGGCGATAGCCCACGGACACAAACGCGTAGCCGCGCTCCGTGCCCTTGATGAACGGAGCCATCTGCGCGTCGCCCGGCGCGCCGGACATCCACGCCCCGCCGTGCAGGAAAAACACAACGGGAAAAGGACCCGCACCCTCGTTCGGCAGATATATGTCGAGGATTTGGCGCGGATCCTCCCCGTAGGGGCAATTCAAAAACTTGCGTCTGATTACGGAGGTGTCGGGCATGGCCTCGTCAACACGTGAGAACATGCGAATGACATCTTCCTTTGGCATTAACTTTACGCCCATTGCGCCCGCCTCCTTATGCCGTTTGACATATTATACATGAGTCGGGCGCGTTTGGCAACTGTTTTGTGTATTATCTGTCAACTAAGGGCGACAGCTTTGCCAGAACCTCGGATATTTCGATGTGCTGCGGGCAGTGCCCCTCGCAGACGCGGCACTGAATGCAGTCCTTCGCCTTGCCGCCCTGACCGGTCATAAAGCCGTAAGAGTGGGCGAGGATATCCGGCGAGTTGTAGACGAGGTAGTCGGTGTAGAGCCCCATCAGCGCGGGAATATTTATCTTCTGCGGACAGTTCTCCACGCAGTAGCGGCAGTTTGTGCACGGGATACCCGGTATCGCGCGCAGCGTCTCGGCGGCCTTCGCGATCAGCGCGCGGTCGGCGTCCGAAAGCGGCTTGAGGTTCTTGAACGTCTTTACGTTGTCCGCGAGCTGCTCATATGTACTCATGCCGGAGAGGATCGTGACAAGCCCCTCGAGGTCTGCGACGAACCGCAGCGCCCACGACGCGGCGGACGCGTCCGGATCGGCCTTTTTGAAATCCGCGGCGGCGGGCGTGCTCTCGCTCGCGAGCTTGCCGCCCTTTAGCGGCTCCATGATCGTCACGGGGATGTTGTGCTTGCGCGCGACCTCGTACACCTTGCGCGACTGCACGTCCTCGGAATCCCAGTCGAGGTAGTTGAGCTGAATCTGCACAAATTCCGCGTCCGGGTGCTTCGTGAATATGCCGTCGAGATCCTCCGGCGTGCCGTGGAACGACAGCCCGTAGTGCTTGATCTTCCCCGCGGCCTTCAGACCCTTTACGTAGTCCCACGCGCCGAGGTCCTCCGCCGTTTGAATGGACGGCCCGCCGAGGCCGTGCAGGAGGTAGAAGTCGAGGTACGGCGTGTCGAGGCGGCGCATCGTCTCGTTAAACTCGTCCTCCATGCCCTGCTTATCCTTACAGAACATGAGGTTCAGCTTCGAGGCGATCTGGTACTTCGCGCGGTCGGGGTAGCGCTTGATCAGCGAATCGCGCAGCGCCTCCTCAGAGCCCTGATAGACGTACGCGGTGTCGAAGTACGTGAAGCCGTTCTCGAGGTAGGTGTCAACCATTCTGTTGATCTGCTCCGTGTCAAACGCATCTCCCTTGCGCGGTAGGCGCATATAGCCGAAGCCGAGCTTTGGGATTGATTCTCCGAGATATTTTTCAGACATGTTGGACAGCTCCTTTTTTTAGTATTGTGGATATTATACATGTCCGCAGCGCATTTTACAATAGTAAAATTTCAATTTCCCCACTCACCCCTTGTCCTCCGGCTTTCCGAGCAGCGAAAACAGGAACCCGAACACTACCGCGGCCGCGATTCCGCCGGCGGAGGCGGTGAGACCGCCCGTGAAAATGCCGAGCGCGCCGCGCTCCGTGACGGCCTTGCGCACGCCCTCGGCGAGCAGGTTGCCGAAACCGATCAGCGGCACGGTCGCGCCCGCGCCCGCCCACTTCGCGAACGGCTTGTACAGTCCGACTGCGCCGAGCGCCACGCCCGCCACGACGTAGGAGGTGAGAATCCGCGCCGGGGTGAGCTTCGTCCTGTCGATAAGCAGCTGTCCGACGGCGCACAGCACGCCGCCGACGAGAAAAACTCTCAAAAATTGAAGAAATATTTGCATATTTATACCCCCGTTTCAATCGCGACGGCGTAGCTTATGGAGGGGATCGACTCCCCCTGCTGGCTGCTCGTGGTGGACAGCATCGCGCCCGTCGCGGCGAACAGCACGCGGCGCAGCGTCCCCGCGCGCATGGCGTTCAGAATGTGCCCGCACAGCACGCCGGCGGAGCACCCGCAGCCGGAGCCGCCCGCGTGCACGTCCTGCCCCTCGCGGTCGTAGAGCATCAGCCCGCAGTCGTTGTGATTTTCAATCGCGACGCCGTCGCGCGCGAAGAAATCGAGCAGAATCTCGCTCCCGAGCGAGCCGAGGTCGCCCGTGAGAATCAAATCGTAGTACGACGGAGCCCGCCCCGTGTCGTCAAAATGAGCCTTCAGCGTGTCATACGCCGCCGGGGCCATCGCCGCGCCCATGTTGTTCGCGTCCTTGACGCCCGCGTCCACGATTTTGCCCGACGTGAAGTGCGTCACGCGCGGCAGGGAGGCGTCGCCGCTCTCCGACAGCACCACCGCGCCCGCGCCCGTCGCCGTCCACTGCGAGGTCGGCGTGCGCTGACCGCCGTACTCGAGCGGGAAGCGGAACTGCCGCTCCGCCGAGCAGTAGTGCGAGCTCGTGAGCGCGACGGCGTTCTTCGCGAACCCGCCGTCAATCGACACGCACGCGAGCGCTATCGTCTCCGCCATCGTGGAGCACGCGCCGTACACGCCGAAAAACGGTATCTCCGCGTCGCGCAGGCCGAACGTGGAGCCGATGCACTGGTTTAGCAGGTCGCCCGCGAACACGTATTCAACGCCAGACGGCGCGAGCGCGGCGTTCTTTATCGCGGCGTCGAGCGCGAGCTTCTGCATCGCCGACTCCGCCTTCTCCCACGTCTGCTCGCCGAAAAAGCTGTCCTCGTTCAAAATGTCGAAATCGTCCCTCAGCGGCCCGTCGCCCTCTTTTTTGCCCCCGACGGCGGCAGAGCCGATTATTACGGGCGCCCCGAGGAACCGCGACGTCCTCCACCCGATTTTTTTGTTTTGCATTTGCGCACCTCCGCAACGGTGAATTTGAGGTTATATTGCGCGGTTTTCCTTGACAATATTCACTTTTCGCGGTTTAATGTAACGGCTGACTATAATGAGGGATACTTATGATAAACGAACTTTTTGAGACAAAGGACTACGCGGCGATCCGTCAGGCGCTTCGCGAGATGAACCCCGTGGACATCGCGGAGGAATTCGAGGAGCTGGAGGACGCGGACGCGGTGCGCGTGTTCCGTATGCTGCCGAAGGACACGGCGGCGGACGTTTTCGCGTATTTATCGAGCGACACGCAGCAGGGCATCGTGTCGAAAATCAAGGACGCCGAAATCACAAACGTAATCGGGGACATGTTCCTCGACGACGCCGTCGATTTCATCGAGGAGATGCCGGCGGGCCTCGTATCGCGCGTGCTCGCGAACATCTCGGCAGAGCAGCGCAACCTTATCAACCGCTTTCTCAAATACCCGGAGAACAGCGCGGGTAGCGTCATGACCATCGAGTACATCTCGCTCAAGGAGCATATAACGGTGAGCGCCGCGTTTGAGAAAATCCGCCGCGAGGGCATTGACTCCGAGACGATTTACACCTGCTACGTCACGGACGCGGAGCGGCGGCTGCTCGGCGACGTGTCGGCGAAAACGCTCCTGCTCGCGTCCCCGGACGCGAAGGTCGGGGAGATAATGGACACTGCGGTGATCTCCGCAAAGACAATGGACGACCGCGAGGAGATCGCGAACGAATTCCGCAAGTACGGTCTTTTGGCGATGCCCGTCGTCGATAATGAGCGGCGCATCGTCGGAATCGTCACCGTTGACGACGTGATGACGATTCAGGAGGAGGAGGCCACGGAGGACTTTGAGCTCATGGCCGCCATGTCGCCCTCCGAGGACCCGTATCTCAAGACGAGCGTCTGGGTGCTCACAAAAAACCGCGTGCTGTGGCTCATGCTGCTCATGCTCTCCGCGACTGTCACGGGGTCGATAATCTCCGGCTTTGAAGACGCGCTGGCGGCGCTGCCGCTGCTCGTGGCGTTCATTCCGATGCTCATGGACACGGGCGGCAACGCCGGCTCGCAGTCCTCGACGCTGATAATCCGCGGCATGGCGCTCGATGAGGTGGAGCTCGGCGACGTTTTCAAGGTCATGTGGATTGAGCTGCGCGTGTCCATGCTCTGCGGCGCGGCGCTCGCGGCCGTAAACTTCCTGCGAATCCTCGTCATGAACCGCGACGCCGTGCTGGGCCTCACCGTGTCGCTCGCGCTTTTCGCGACTGTCGTGCTCGCGAAGCTCGTGGGCTGTATGCTGCCGATGGGCGCGAAAAAGCTGCACTGGGATCCGGCCGTCATGGCCTCGCCCGTCATCACGACGATCGTTGACGCGGGCGCGCTGCTGCTGTATTTCGCTATCGCCCGCGCTCTCATGGGCGTATAAAAGCACAAAAAAACGGCGGCGGGCAACACCCGCCGCCGTTTCTTTTACTCACTCGAAAAATCTCACGACCGAGGACAAATCGTCCCTCGCGCTGTGGAAGTTGTTTATCCCGTTCGAGGTGTCCGCGTACCCGACGGCGACGCCGAGCGCGATGCGCAGATTGTCCGGAATTTTCAGCTCGCGTCTCACGATGTCCGGGTAACTCACAAGCGTTATCGCGGGAATCGTGGACAGTCCGCGCTCCTGCGCCGCGAGCATGACGCTCTGCGAGTACGCGCCGATGTCCCACAGCGCCCAGTGGGCGAGCAGTCTGTCTACGCACAGGTAAATCACCGCCGGCGCGTTGAACATACTGTTGTTCAGCTCGCCGAATTTCCCCACGTCGTCGCCGCAGTCGCGCACCATGTCCGGGTAAAGCTGCTTCGTGCGGTTTTGGCACGATTCCGTCCACTGCGTCGGGCGCTCGACGTCCACCGAAGCTTTCACCGCGCCGGCGTAGTTCTCCGCGTAGCCGCCGCGAATGCGCTCAAGCGTCGCGCCTGTGGCTACGAACACCTCCCACGGCTGCGAGTTCGCCCACGACGGCGTGCGCTCCGCCGCCGCGAGAATCTCGAGCAGCGTCCCCTTCGCGACCGCCGTCGGCAGGTACGCGCGTATCGACGTGCGCTTGTTCAGGGCCTCTGTCACTGTCATAATCCTGTTTCTCCCTTATAATTAATGAAATTTATCAAAAAATCCGCGATGCCCGCGATATCCTCCAAACCGAACGCCGGGACGTCCGCCGCGACCGGCGTGTCCGACACGACGGCGGCGCACGCGCTCACCGGCACGGGAAAATCGTTCCCCGTCGCGGCGCGGCGCAGCGCGAGTTTCGGAAAAGCTCCCGTCTTGTACCCCTCGGTGATTATCAAATCCACGCCGAAGATGCGCCCGACGACGTCCTCGAACGGCACGGGGCGGTTCTCCATAATCGCGGCGTGCGTGTCGCTCGCAATCGCGACGACGTCCGCGCCAGCCTGCGTGAACCGCCAGGAGTCCTTGCCCGGCTTATCGATATCAAAGTCGTGCGCGTCGTGCTTCACGACGGCGACGCGCACACCGCGCGTTTTCAGCTCCCGCACGAGCTTTTCGAGCAGCGTGGTCTTGCCCGTACCGGAGTACGCGACTACGGATACGACGGGGATACTGCCCATGCTGCGCCTCCTTGTGTGTTTTTCTATTCTATCCTCGCCCCGCAGGCGGGGCAGAAAGATGTCGGCGTGCTGTAGACGAGCCCGCATTTCGGGCACACGTAGTACAGCGCCGGAGCGGAGTTGCTCTGCGCCGGTACCGCGTGTCCGCTCTGCCCCGCTTGTCCGCTCTGCCCAGAGTATCCGTTCTGCCCCGCGTAACCGTTCTGCCCCGGGTATCTGCTCTGTCCGCCGTATCCGCTCTGTCCGGCGTATTTGTCCGGAATAAACATCGCCACAAGCAGCGCGGGTATGAACATAAAGAACCCGAACACCCAAAATCCGCCCTTGCTGTACCCCTTTCTCGCCGCGATTTTCGCGGGAATTATGGGGATGCAGAGCCAGACCACAAAGCATATCAGGCCGAAAATAACCGGTATCAATAAAATTTGCCCCTCACTCATGGATTCTATTTTCGAGGTTATGCTCTCGAGCAGGTTTTCCATATAATGTCGTCTCTCTTTCGGCATTTTATCATGTCGCAAACTATACTATATCTCCGCGAAAAATGCAAGGGATTTATAATAATACACGAAACGCGCATAATATTTCAGGAGGTGCGTTTCAAATGAAAAACATCAAAAAAGCGGCTGTCGCCGCGTCCATCGCACTCAGCCTCGCTATCGCGAACGCGTCCGCGCTCGCCGCCGCGGGAACACACACCGTCGCGCCGGGCGACAGCATGTGGAAGATAGCCGTGCGCTACCAAATCGGCCTGTCAGAGCTCATCGCGGCAAACCCGCAGATCAAAAACCCCGCGCTTATCACGGTCGGGCAGAAGATAAGCGTCCCGAGCATCGACGACGTAAAAGCCCTCGAGCAAAAGGTCGCGGATATCGTGAACAAGCGCCGCGCGGAGGCGGGACTCGCCCCGCTGAAGATGAACTGGGAGCTCTCGCGCGTCGCGCGCTACAAGTCACAGGACATGATAGACAAGCGTTATTTCGCGCACCAGTCGCCGACATACGGCTCCCCGTTCAACATGATGGAGAGCTTCGGCATGAGATTTTCGGCGGCGGGGGAGAACATCGCCTACGGACAGCGCACGCCGGAGGAGGTCATGCAGGGCTGGATGAACTCGCCCGGACACCGCGCGAACATTATGAGCAACATCTACACGCAGCTCGGCGTCGGCGCGGCGAAAGCGTCAAACGGCACGCTGTACTGGACGCAGATGTTCATGAAAGCATAAACCAAAAGGGCGCGCCTCACGGCGCGCCCTTCAACATACATTTTCGCTTATCTACGCCGATTTTATCTCCTTCTTCGGAAACACAAAGCTGAACACAACCGTCGCGACGAACGCGACGATGACCGCGGCATACGTCTCCGTCAGCCACGAGGCGATCGGGTAGCTGCCGGTGGCCATCTTGATGGCGACCCAGCT
>JAISKU010000123.1 GCA_031261245.1 Oscillospiraceae bacterium
GTCTACGGCGTGGTCATTCCGCGCAACGTGCGCGTGTCCGAGGCGCCGAGCCACGGGAAGCCCGTGCTCACCTACGACGCCGCCTCCCGCGGCGCTGTGGCGTACTATGAGCTGGGCAAGGAATTTTTGAAACGCAATACGTAATTGTAGGGGCGGCCATTGGCCGTCCGCGGACGCGCAATGCGCGCCCCTACGACGAAAGGGCACAATATGGCTACAAACAACAAAAGCGGAAAAGGGTTGGGGACAGGGCTCGGAGCGCTGTTCGGCGACGCGGCGGACGCCGTGCCGAACGACTTCGAGTACATACCAATAACGAAAATCGAGCCGAACCGCGCGCAGCCGCGCGTCGCGTTTGAGCGCGAGCCTCTCGAGGAGCTCGCGTCGTCGATACGCGAGCACGGGGTGCTCTCCCCGCTCACGGTGCGGCCCATCGGCGGCGGATTTTATCAGATAATCGCGGGCGAGCGGCGCTGGCGGGCGGCGCGGGAGGCGGGTTTGACCGAGCTCCCGGCGCGCGTGCTCGACGTGGACGACCGCGCGGCGATGGAGCTCTCCCTCGTCGAGAACCTGCAGCGGGAGAACCTGAATCCGGTCGAGGAGGCGATGGGCTACCGCGCACTGAGCGACGAGTTCGGCCTGACGCAGGAGGAGATTTCACTGCGCATGGGCAAGTCGCGCCCCGTGATCGCGAACGCGCTGCGACTTCTGACCCTGCCGGAGGAGATAATCGAGCTGACCCGCGCGGGCAAGCTGGCCGTCGGCTCCGCGCGCGCCCTCGCGTCCATCCGCGACGAGGACACGATGATCGAGGCGGCGCGGGAGATCGCGAAGCACGGCCTCTCGGCGCGCGAGGCGGAGCGGTTCGCGCGGAAGCTGAACAAGCGGCCGAACGCCGCGAAGGCCGAAAAGGTCGAAAAGGTCAACTATTTGTCGGAGTTTGAGACGAGTCTGTCGCAGGCGCTCGGCCGCCGCGTGAGGATAACGGGCGGGGCGCGGAATAACGGGCGCATTGAGATTGAATACTATGGAGATGAGGATTTTGAGCGCCTCGTCAACGGGCTCTACTCGCTCGGAGAGGAGTCCGTATGAAAAAATCGACTGACGCGTCAATTCGCGGCACGTCGCGCCGCGCGGTAATCCTCTACTCCGCGATACTCTTCGCCGTCGTGCTGTTCTTCATCGCACTGTCGTACTTCATCGACCGCAGGAGCGACCACGCCGTCGGCGCGTTGCAGGAGGAAAACCGCTCCGCAACGCAGAGAATCGAGACGCTGCAGACGGAAAACGTCAATCAGCAGTCGGAGATCGCGGAGCTTGAGGCGCAGCTCTCGGAGCGCGCGGCGCGCATCGCGGAGCTCGAGGCGCAGATAGAGGAGATACGCCGCGAGTGGGCGGAGGACACAAAAAATATAGAGGACAGATACAAAGAGGATTATAACGAGCTTCTGCGGCAGTACAACGAGCTGCTTGAGCAGAGCAAAGAGACAGATGAGACAGAGGGGACAGAGGAGACGGAAAATGATTGATATCAGGCTGATTCGTGAGGACGCCGAGGGCGTCAAGGCGCGGTACGCGAGCCGCGAGGCCGACGTCGGCGGGCAGGTGGATCGACTGCTCTCGCTCGACATGCTGCGGCGCGAGGCGATTGCCGCCGTCGAGTTCGACAAGGCGGAGCAAAACCGCGTGTCAAAGCAAATCCCCGTCATGCGGAAGAATGGCGAGGACACCTCCGGGATTATCGCCCTGATGAGCGATTTGAAGGAGAAGATACTCACGGCCGAGACGGAGCTGAAGAACACGCAGGAGGAGTACGACTACCTCATGCTGTCGCTGCCGAATCTGCCCGACGCCGACCTCGCGTCCGGCGGCAAGGAGAACAACGAGCCGATACGCTATTTTGGGGAGCCGCACACCTTTGATTTCCCGCCGCAGCACCATGTAGACCTGTGTACAAGGCTCGGCCTCATCGACTACGAGCGCGGCACAAAGCTCGCGGGGAGCGGTTTTTGGGTCTATCGCGGGCTCGGCGCGCGGCTGGAGTGGGCGCTGCTGAATTATTTTATCGAGACGCACCTCGGCGACGGGTATGAGCTGATACTCGTGCCGCATATGCTGGAATACGAGTGCGGGCTGACGGCGGGGCAGTTCCCGAAGTTCGCCGACGAGGTGTACAAGATCGCCAATCCGACGGACGACAGGCGGCACTACATGCTACCGACGGCTGAGGCGGCGCTCGTCTCGCTGCACCGCGACGAGATTTTGACGGAGGCGGAGCTTCCGAAGAAGTACATCTCCTACACGCCGTGTTTCCGGCGCGAGGCGGGCAGCTACCGCGCGGATGAGCGCGGAATGGTGCGCGGACACCAGTTCAACAAGGTCGAGATGGTGCAGTACACGCGTCCGGAGGACTCCGACGCGGCGTTTGAGGAGCTTGTCGGCAAGGCGGAGCGGCTCGTGAGCGGGCTCGGCTTCCACTTCCGCACCGTGAAGCTCGCGGCGGGCGATTGCAGCTCCGCGATGGCGCGGACGTATGACATTGAGATTCAGATTCCGTCGATGGACGGGTACAAGGAGGTCAGCTCCGTATCGAACGCGCGCGATTACCAGGCGCGGCGCGGCATGATACGCATGAGGCGCGAGGCGACGGGGAAGCTCGAGTTCGTGCACACGCTCAACGGCTCCGGCCTCGCGACGAGCCGGATTCTGCCGGCGCTTGTCGAGCAGAATCAGCAAAAGGACGGCAGCGTGGTCATTCCCGAGGTTTTAAGGAAATATTTGGGAGGACTTGAGGTCATCGCGGCGAATGGATGAGGCCGATACGATAAACGAAGAGCCGCGGGCGATTGGTAATCGCCCTTACACCCTGTCGCCGAAATTCAAGAGCTTATATGAACTGCTGATAGAAAAAAACAAGGTCATGAATTTGACGGCGATTACGGAGGAGCGCGAGGTCGAGGCGCTGCATTTCCGGGATTCGCTGGCGGTTTTGGAGTGGATTCCCGAGGGCGCGTTTTCCGTCGTGGACGTCGGGACGGGCGCGGGGTTCCCCGGGCTGCCGATTGCGATTGCGCGACCGGAGCTGCGCGTGACGCTTCTCGACGCGACGGAGAAGAAGGTCGAATTCCTAAAAGACGTTGCGGCGCAATTAGATTTGGCGAATGTCACGTGCGTTTGCGCGCGGGCGGAGGACTACGCAAAAACCGCGCGGGCAAGCTTTGACTTCGCGGTGGCGCGGGCGCTCGCGAAGCTGAACGCGCTGTGCGAGCTGTGTATGCCGCTCGTGAAGCCGGGCGGGGCGTTCATCGCGCTGAAGAGCGCGCAGACGGACGAGGAGATCGCCGACGCCGCGCGGGCGATACATACTCTCGGCGGGGAGCTCGAGGCCGTCACGGACTACACGCTTCCGGGGACGGATATCCCGCGGCGCGCCGTCGTGATACGGCAGAAAACCGCAGCGCCGGAGCAGTACCCGAGGGGTTTTGCGAAGATAAAAAAACAACCGCTGTAAGGAGAAAATTATGAATAGTAACAAGCCGCGCATGTCGGCAAAGACCTCGGGGATTATACAGGTCGTGATCACGGCCGCCTTCGCGATTTTTGAGGCGGTGCTGCTGATAACGGGCGGGCTCAAGCTGCTGAACGTCGTTCTTTTCGTTCTGTGGATTGTGTGCGGCGTTATCGCGGTGCTGAACCTGCGAACAGTGCTTAGGGCGGAGAAAAACGCCGAGCGCGACCGGGACGACGGAGAGTAAAAAATGAATTGCCTTGTCAAGGCCGTTCTGAGTGAGCCGGAAATCGCGAGAACCGTCGCGGCCGTGGAGGCCGGGGGGTGTCCCGCAGTGATTTCCGGCCTTTCGCCCGTGCATCGGGCGCACCTCGCCGCCGCAATCCGCGCCGCGACGGGCAGGTGCGTCGTGTACCTCGCCTCCGACGAGATGGAGCTGAGGCGAGTCGCGCTCGACCTCGAGGCGTTCACGGGGGAGTCCGTCTGCACCGTGACGTCGCGGGATTTCATCTTCCGCGACATGGAGGGCGCGTCGCGCGAGTATGAGCAGCTGCGCCTGCGGGCGCTTATGCGCATCTCCGGCGGCGGGGAGGCGTTTATCACGACGACGGCGTGGGCGCTCATGCAGCGGGCGGTGCCGCGGGAGGTTCTGCGCGCGTCCACCGCGACGCTCGTCACCGGGGAGACGCACGACCTCGACGCGCTGTGCGAGAAGCTCACGGGCGCGGGGTACACGCGCAGCGAGCAGGTGGACGGGCGCGGACAGTTCGCGCGGCGCGGCGGAATTCTCGATTTCTACTCTCCGGCGCACGAATTGCCCGTGCGGGCGGAGTTTTTCGGCGACGAGATCGACAGTTTGACGTTTTTTGACCCGTCGTCGCAGCGGCGCGGGGATTTCTGCGACTACGCGGTGATTATGCCGGCGGCGGAGACGCTGCCGGGACTGTCGCCGCGCGGCGTCGCGGGGCTTATCGAGGCGCTTGAGACGCTCTCGGCGAACGCAAAAGGCTCCCGGGGCGCGGCGCTGCGCGAGCGCGTCGCGGCGGACATCTCGCGGCTGCGCGACGGGCGCAGCTTCCCGGCGGCGGACAAGTACATGGAGCTGCTGTACCCGTTCGCGACGGCGCTCGACTACCTGCCGGAGGACGCGGTCGTGCTCATCTCCGAGCCGCTGAGGGTTCGGGAAGCCTCCGAGCGCGCCGAAAAGCAGATGTTTGAGGAGTGCGCGCCGCTTTTGGAGTCGGGCGCGCTCGACTCGTCGCTACTGCGGTTTTGCGAGAGCTCCGAGGGGCTTTTCGCGGCGCTGGAGCGCTTCCCGACGGTGATGAGCGACGTGTTCACGACGTCGCAGTATCCCTTGACGCCGCGCACGCTCGCGAGCGTGCTGGCGAAGCAGCTTCCGAGCTACGGCGGGAGCTTGGATACTGCGGCGGGGGATCTGTCGCACTACGCCGAGGGCGGGTACGGGACGGTGATAACCGTCTCGACGCGGGAGCGCGCCGACGCGCTGGCGGAGTTTTTGTCGGATCGGAAGATAAAATCGGCGGTGGACTATGAGCTTACGGCGATGCCGCCGGCGGGGAGCACGCTTATCGCGGTCGGGACGCTCTCGGCGGGCATGGAGTACCCGGGCATAAAGCTCGCGGTGCTTACCGAGGGGCAGTTCACGCAGTCGCGCGAGGCGCGGCCGCGAAAATCAAAGGCGCGGACGAACCGCGAGCGCGTGCAGAGCTTTACTGACCTGACCGTCGGGGACTTGGTCGTGCATGAGCACCACGGGATAGGGCGGTACCTCGGGATATTTCAGATCACTATCGACGGGGTGAAGAAGGACTACATCAAGATCGGTTATCAGGGCGGGGACAGCCTGTACATTCCCGCGACGCAGCTCGACATGGTGTCGAAGTACATCGGGGGCGGCGGCGAGGACTCTCCCGTGCGGCTGTCGAAGATGGGCGGGGTCGAGTGGACGAAGTCAAAATCGCGCGCGCGCGGCGCCGCGAGGGACATGGCGAAAGAGCTTATCGCGCTGTACGCGGCGCGGCAGCGCTCCCGCGGGCACGCGTTCGCGCCCGACTCGGTGTGGCAGACGGAGTTTGAGGAGAAGTTCGGCTACGCGGAGACGGACGACCAGATAAAGTGCGTTTCGGAGATAAAATCCGACATGGAGAAGGACGCGCCGATGGACCGCCTGCTGTGCGGCGACGTGGGCTACGGCAAGACGGAGGTCGCGCTGCGCGCCGCGATGAAGTGCATACTCGACGGGCACCAGGCCGCCGTGCTCGTGCCCACCACCGTGCTCGCGCGGCAGCACTACGTCACCGCGTCGAAGCGGTTCGCGGGGTATCCCGTGAATATCGAGGTTTTGAGCCGTTTCCGCACGCCGGCGGAGATGAAAAAGGCGGTAAAGCGCATAAAATCCGGCTCCGCCGACCTCGTGATAGGCACGCACAGGCTGCTGCAAAAGGACATCGAGTTC
>JAISKU010000022.1 GCA_031261245.1 Oscillospiraceae bacterium
TCCGAAATGTTTGGGGAGGCGAACGTCGTTGTCAAATGATCGCCTGTCCCACGCCTACATTGTGCGCGGCGGCGACGCCGCGAGCCCGTTCACGCGTGAGCTGATCGCAAAAATGCTCGGGGAGACGCACCGCGACAAGGTTTTTCGCGGGATTCACCCCGACGTGACGGTCGTGACTTTCGAGATCAACAAAAACACCGGCAAACTCCGCACGGAAATCATTGTTGATCAGATTCGCGACGCGGTTTTCGCGTCCTCCGTCGCGCCGAACGAGGCGGAATTTTCCGTAATCGTCGTCGAAAACGCGCACGCGATGAACATCAACGCGCAGAACGCGCTGTTAAAGACGCTTGAGGAGCCGCCGAGGCATGTGAAGCTCATCCTCGTGACCTCGGAGCCGGGCGCGCTCCTGCCCACCGTGCGCTCGCGTTGCGTGCTCGTGGACTCCGGCGAGACTGGGGACGCTGTTCCGGAGAGGATTCGCGAGCTGGCGGAGCGCTACCTCGACGCGCTCGCGCGCGGGGATACGGCGCTGTGTGAGTTCTCGTTTGAGCTCGACGACACGGACAAGGCGGATTTCGCGCTGTTTCTGCCGGAGGCGCGGCGGCTCGCGGCGGCGCTGCTGCGGAAATACGCCGAGACGGGTGCTTCGCCCGTCCCGCCGCGCACGCTTTCGCGAATAGCGGAGCTCACGCGCGAGGCGGAGACGTACCTTGAGCAGAACGTCAACGTGACGCATATCGCGGCGCTCGTGTGTACACTTGACTAATCACGCAACACATTGTACAATATATATAATATAACGAAACAGAGGACATTTCATTGACAGAAGTTGTAAGCGTCAAATTCAGCGATAAGGGAAAAATATATTTCTTTGACCCGCACGGGCTTGATATCCCCAAGGACACGAACGTGGTTGTAGAGACGGCCAAAGGCCTTGAGTACGGCGAGTGCATCTACGGCAACCACGAGGTGGACGACCGCCTCGTCGTCCTGCCGCTGCGCCCCGTCGTGCGCCTCGCGACGCCGCTTGACGAGCAGCGCGCCGCCACGAATAAGGAGCGCAACGAAGAGGCGTTCGCGCGCTGCCAGGAGAAGATCGCGGAGTTCGGGCTTCCGATGAAGCTCGTCTCGGCGGAGCACAGCTTTGACGGCGGAAAAATCTTGTTTTTCTTCACCTCCGAGGGGCGCGTGGACTTCCGTGAGCTCGTGCGCGAGCTGGCGTCGCTCTTCAAGGCGCGCATTGAGCTGCGGCAAATCGGCGTGCGCGACGAGGCGAAGATGCTCGGCGGGCTCGGCATGTGCGGGAAGCCGTTCTGCTGCTCGCAGTTCCTCGCGGACTTCCACCCCGTATCCATAAAAATGGCGAAAACGCAGGGTCTCTCGCTCAACCCCGTGAAGATTTCCGGCACGTGCGGACGGCTGATGTGCTGCCTGAAATACGAGGAGGCGGCGTATCAGGACCTCGTCGGGCGCGCGCCCAAGGTCGATTCGTTCGTCGAGACGCCCTCCGGCAAGGGCAGTATCGTCAGCATAAATCTGCTGCGCGGCACGGCGAAGGTTCGCCTTGAGGACGGCGGCGACACGACGCTGAAAACGTTCACGTTCGACGATCTCGACGTGCTCGGCGGCAAGGCGAGGCGCGTGGAGTACCAGGTCGCGCGCGCCGAGGGCCGCCTCGAGGAGGCGGGCTTCAAGCCGTCCGTCATAAAGCCCGCGGAGCCGCGCTTTATCCCCGACCCGCTGGCCGCGCCGCGTCCGCTCGGCGGCAATCCCGCGCCGCAGGGCGACGCACAGCGCCGCAGCACACAAAACAGAAATTTCAAGAAGCCCGCGAGCCCCGAAAAGCACGTCGCGCCCGAGACGGCGGCAGCGGTTGCGCCCGCGCCGCGCCCGGAGCCCGTGAAAAAGCCGAACAACCGCAAATACTGGGGCAACAACAAGCGCCGCGGCGGAAACGGCGGCAGCGGGAACGACCGCATAACGTGACGCGTCGCCGCGCCGTAAAATCGCGAAATTTTAATTATTGACAAATATTTATTATTATGTTATTCTGCATTCAGAACGACAAAGGTGTCCGGGCCTTTGTCGTTCTGTATTTTTTTCCGGGGGCGTGATGATATATATGAGAACCCTGCTTGTCGTTGACAGTGACGCGCGCACTCAGTCAGAGCTCCGCGCGCGCCTTGCGCGCGAGGGCTACAATGTTCTGACCGCGCCGTGCGCGAATGAGGGGCTTGAGCTGATCGTGTCGGCGGAGCCGTCCGCCGTGCTTCTTGAACAGGCTCTGCCCGACGGAAGCGGCTTTGACCTGTGCCGCGCGTTCCGGCGGCGCACTTCGGTGCCCATTTTGATGATGGGCTCGCGCTCCGTCGAATCCGACCGCGTGCGGGCGCTCGACATCGGCGCCGACGATTTCGTCATGAAGCCCTTCGGGTTTGATGAGCTCGCCGCGCGGATACGCGCCGCCCTGCGGCGGTACGACTCCGCCTCGGCCTCATACGCGGGCCACGGCTCGCTCTCCGGCGGCGGACTGTCCACGGGACCGTTCACGGCGGACACAGGCTCGCGGACGATTGTCCTGCGCGGGAAAAGGCTGGCGCTTACCTCAAAGGAATTTGACCTGCTACTGTTTTTCATGAAGAATCCCGGGCGCGTGTTCACGAAGGAGATGCTGTACGCGAACATCTGGGACGCGGATTTCGACGGCGACACGCGCACCGTGATGGTGTACATCAGCCGCCTGCGGAAGAAAATCGAGGATTGCCCCGACAAGCCGGAGCTGCTGCTGAACGTCTGGGGCGTCGGGTACAAGCTCAACTGCAGCGAGGAAAAAACGGCGTGACATTGATTCGGGGCGGTGAAAACCGCCCCGAAAGTATTTTACCGTCAATATTTCTCCATTGCTTTTTTCGCGGGCTGTGTTATAATGGCGTTGCCCGGGAATGTTCGATATCCGGAAGGAGCCCTGTCATGTCAGGAAACAACAAAAATAACGGCGCCCAGTCCGGCGGCATCGGCCCCTGGATCGGAACCATCATAATGCTCTTTGTTTTCTGGCCTGTCGGCATTTTCATGCTCTTGGGCAGACTCAGAGAGGCCGCGCGCTGGAACAAGAACGCCGCGCAACAGCGCCGCGAGGCGGCTCCCACGCCGACGCCGACTCCCACGGCCACGGCCGCGCCCGCGCGCTCATATTACGACCTCGCCGCGCAGAGGGCCGGAGCGGAGCCGAAAAAACCCTCAAAAAAGAGCGCCGTCGCCCCGAACACACCGCTTGAGCGCGACAAAAAGGCCGCGAAGAAGATATCCGGCTGGCTCGTGTTTGTCGCGGTCATCGGCCTGCTGACGGGAATACCGTGCCTGTCCGTGGGTATTCCGCTGGCGCTTACGGGCGGCGATATCGGCGGCGTAATCGCGCTTTTCATCGTCGGCGGACTGTTTTTTACCGGCGGCCTCGCGTCCCTCGCGGCGAGCCGCATACTGCCGCGCCGCGTGAAGCTGCGGCGGCGGTATTTCACCCTCACGGGAGCCTCGGATACCGTGCGCGTCTCCGCGCTCGCGTCCTCGCTCGGCCGCAGCAAGTCGCGCGTGCGGCGCGATCTCGAGGCGATGCTCGACGACGGATATTTCGGCGACGGCGCGTACTTTGACGTCGGCCTCGACGCGCTCGTGCTCGACGCGTCGGCTGTCAAGACCGCGCGCGACGCCGTGCAGGAGGCCGAAGCTGCAGCGGAGATTCCGATTTCCGAGTACGACCGCATACTGAACGAGCTGCGCAGCCTCGACGAGAAGATCGAGGATCTCGCGATCTCGAGCAAGATTGAGCGCATCGGCATGACCTCGGCGAAGATTTTCGAGGCTGTAAAGGACAACCCCGAAAAGCTGCCGCAGATACGCCGTTTTATGAATTACTACCTGCCCACGACGCTGAAGCTGCTGCGATCGTACGTCACGCTCGAAAAGCAGGGCATACGCGGCGAGAACATAACCTCCGCGAAGGACAGCATCGACCGCGTGCTCGGCACGCTCGCCGCGGGGTTTGAGCAGCAGCTCGACCAGCTCTTCCGCTCCGACGTGATGGACATCAGCTCCGACATTGAGGTTTTGGAGAACATGATGTCGCGCGACGGGCTATCGGACGACAATCCGTTCCGCCAGCAGACCTCCACGGGCGATTTGATATAGTCTAAAACACGTAATATATCACGCCGAAGATCACCGACGCCGTTATCCCGAACACGATTACCGGCCCGGCGATGACGAACATCTTCGCCGCCATACCCGTCACCATGCCCTCGCTGCGAAACTCGATCGCCGGGGCGGCGACGGAATTTGCGAAGCCCGTGATGGGTACGAGCGTGCCCGCGCCGCAGAATTTGGCGAGCTTGTCGTAGACGTGCAGACCCGTCAGCAGCGCCCCGAGGAATATGAGCGTCATGCTCACGGCGAGTTTTGCGGAATCCTCGTCGAGCCCGAAGCTCCTGTACGCGAGGAATGTCCCCTGCCCGACGCAGCAGATCAGGCCGCCGGACACGGCCGCGCGCGCCATATTGCGCGCGAGGCGCGACTTCGGCGATTTTTGCTTTACGAGCTCGCCGTACTCCTTTTTTGTCATCTTCATGCTCATAAAAAGCACCTCCCTTGAGCGTATTTTGCCCGAGGGAGGCGCTTTTATTTTTGCGCGTCACATAATTTCCACGAAAAACAGCGTGTACTCGCCCTGTACCTCCCACCTGAACGCCACAGCCACGCTGAACAGCGAATTGTAATACGTCTCCTCGCCGTCCTGCGAGTTGTAGGAGGTGAAGCTGTACTTCTCCAAAAGCTTCGCGTACCCGTCGGCGAGCTTTTTCGCGTCGCCGAGACCTGTGATGTCGTATGTGTACTTCTGCGAAAAGCGCGTCTCGCTCGTGTACGACGGCTTAATCCCGGCATACGCGCCGAAGTCCGGCGCGGGGAACGCGTTTTCGTACAGCTTGTCGGCGACCGGGACCTGACCGAGCGCGTACAGCTTGCTGCGTTGCAGGGCGTTTATGACTCCGATCGGCATCGCGAGGTTCAGGCTCTGCCCGCCGTTCACGGCGGCGCTCGTAATCCCGATCACGCGTCCCGCGGCGTCGAGGAGCGCTCCGCCGCTGCTGCCCGGCGATATCGCGGCGTCTATCTGTATGTAGCGCATACCGTCGAGCTCGCGCTCGGCGGAGGACACGATTCCGCGCGAGTAGGAGTTTATCAGGCCGATGGGATTGCCTATCGTGTATATCTCCGCGCCCGTTTTCGGCGCGTAATCGCCGATCTCCAGCGTCGGATAGCCGCTTCCCGCGACCTGTATCAGGGCGCAGTCGGTTTTCATATCATAGCCGTAAATCCCGGTTATCTCGCGCTTCTCCCCCGACGGGAGCGTGGCGCGAGCGCGCAGCGCGTCGGCGATCATGTGGCTGTTCGTGACGGCGAGGCCGGAGGAGGAGATGAAAAATCCGCTGCCGAGCTTCATCACCTCGCCCTTTTCGTTCAATACCTCGATGAAGAACACCGCCGGAGAGCACTTTTTATATATATCCTCGGCCGAGAGCGCGCCCGCCTTTTGCAGCATCGCGCGGTATTCCGGCCGCGCCATGCGCAGCAGCACCGTCGCCGCCTCCGCGCGTGTTACCGGCATACCGGGATAGAATTCCCCCTCCGACCCGCTCCCCGTCAGCACGCCGGCGCGGTAGAGCATGTATACGTCGCCGCCGTAGGAGTAGCGCTCCTCCACGTCGGGCACCGCGCCGTCCGGCACGGCGTTCACGGGGGTGAGCGCCTCGTCCGGCAGCGCGCGGGCGAGGATTTTGGCGAAGTCGGAGCGCGTGGCGCGCGCGTTGTAATTCGGAAAATCGTTTTGCGCGATTATGCCCTTTTCAACAGCGTAATCGACAAACGGCGCGTACCACGGGGAGCCCGACGCGCCGTACGCCTTCCCCGTCTCATAGACGGAGTGCAACGTGACGGCGAGCTTCACGCTCTCACCGAGCGTGAGGTAGCCCGACGGCTCAAACTTTCCGCCGCCGCGCCCGTCCATCAGCCCAAGCTCATAGCTCTCCTTTACGCTGTCGTAATACCACGCGGACGCGGCGACGTCGGAGAACGCGGAGCGGTATTCCCGCGAGGGCGCGAAGTTCGACAGCGACGCCGCGAGGACGCACTGAGTTATCAGCGCGAGGCATACAACAAGCAGCAATACACGTTTTTTCATAAAAATCCTCCGCGCAATTTTTGTCGGTTTTCAGTATATCATCGTTGGCGCGGAATCGCAACAGGAGTTACATAAAATAATTAATAATCCGTAAATTTCTATCGTTTGTAACGATGTAACCAAAAATTTGCCCACGCCGCAACGCTTTTTCCCTTTCGTTACGCGTTCATTACAAAGCAAAAAAAGTATTGCAATTCTTTGCATACCGCGTTATAATAAATCCACAAACAGGAAGTTTTCGGGTCGACGTCAATGGACGCGCTTCGAAAAGCAGTATGAAGGAGTTGCATTATGAAAAAGTTCATCAAAACAGTGGCGCTCGTGTGTGCCCTCGCGGTAATCCTGCCGATGGCCTCGGCGCTCGCGGCCGACCCTGTCATTCAGGGCAACGACAAGGCGTCGGTTGACGTTACGAATATCGCCGACGGCTATATCAAGGTGAGCTACAAGTCGGTGACGAAATCAAAGCTGAAGGTCATCATACAGACCCCTAAGAAAACGCAATACAACTACAACCTCGCCGCCCCGAGCAAGGCGGATGAATCGCTCTGGGAGGTATTTCCACTCTCCGAGGGCGACGGCAAGTACACGATAGGCGTGTACACGAACACAAGCGGCAACAAATACGCCACGACGTATTCGGCAAACGTCGATGTGAAGCTCAAGGATTCCTACGCGCCGTTCCTCGTGCCGAGCCAGTACGTCAACTATACGGATAAGAGCAAGACCGTCGCAAGGGCGACCGAGATTACGAAGGGCAAAAAGACCGATCTCGAGAAGGTCGCCGCCGTATACGACGAGGTCATCAAGTTCACCTATGACAAGGAGCTTGCGGCAAACGTGCAGAGCGGCTACCTCCCGGACGTTGACAAGGTTCTCGCCTCCAAGAAGGGCATTTGCTTCGACTATGCGGCCGTCATGACGGCAATGCTTCGCAGCCAGAACATCCCGTGCCAGCTCGTCGTCGGATACGCGGGCGATGTGTACCACGCGTGGATTAACGTATACACAAAGGAAACGGGCTGGGTCGAGGGCTTCATACAGTTCGACGGCAAGCAGTGGAGCCGCATGGATCCGACGTTTGACTCGACGGGCAAGGGCAGCGATTCCGTCAAGAAATACATCGGCGACGGCAAAAACTACGCCGCGAAATACTACTACTAAAGAGTTGCACGCAGACGGCAAAAATATGACGGTGTCCACAGCAGCGACACGGCGGTAATTCCGCCGTGTCGTTTACGGATATAGGAAGGGTTACAACAGTATAATAAACCCAAAAAGGAGCGGAAAACATGAAACAGTTCTCACTCGCAAACATCTCCTCCTTCTGCATGTCGCTTCACCTGGCGTTGCAGGCCGGTATCCCGGTGCCCGAGGGCGTCGAGATGTACAAGGAGGAGGAGACGGACGCCGCCAGAAAAGCGAGTATCGGCAGCGTCGCGGAATCGCTGTCCCTCGGCGGGCTGCTGTCCGTCGCGCTCCGCGACTCCGGCGTTTTCCCCGATTACATGGTGGACATGGTGGAGGTCGGGGAGAAAACAGGCAAGCTCGACGACACGCTGCTGTCCCTGTCGCGCTACTACGACAGGCAGGAGACGATATCCAAGAGCATACGCGGCGCGATTACATACCCGATCATGCTCCTGTGCGTGCTGCTTCTCGTGCTCGTGATTTTTGTCGTGAAGATACTGCCGATTTTCTACGACGTGTACAAGCAGCTCGGAACGCAGATGTCAGGCGTCGCGACTGTGGCGCTCAATTTCGGCAAGTGGCTCAGTGCCTATTGGATTCCGATCGTCGCCGTCATCGCCGCGCTCGCGATTCTCGCGATTGTTTTCCGCGGCAAGCTAAAGGTTTTACTGCGCCGCGTATTCATGGGCGGCAAGCTCGGGGCATCCATGCTCGCCGCGCGCTTTTCCGGTATTCTGACCATGACGCTCTCCTCCGGCATGGACTCCGACGAGGCGCTGACTATGGCGGCGCGCCTGACGGAGGACAAGAAGGTCGCCGATAAAATCTCAGAGTGCGCGGCCGAGGCCTCGAAGGGTACGAGCTTTACGCAATGCGTCACGGACACGGGCATATTCCCCGCGCTTTACAACCGTATGCTCGCCATCGGCGTGCGCACGGGTAGCGCGGACACCGTTATGGATGAGATCGCCCGCAGAACCGGCGACGAGGCGAGCGACAGGCTCGAGGCGTTCATCGGGAAGATTGAGCCGACGCTCGTCATCATCATGTCGCTGCTCGTCGGGCTGCTGCTGCTGTCCGTCATGCTCCCGCTCGCCGGCATAATGTCGGCGATATAAGGGGGAGACGCCATGAAAAAGGCGCTTCGCGCCATTCTCGGCGCGCTGCGATCCTACGGCATCGGTGTTGGTCTGTTCCTCGTCATCGTCGTCATGCTGCTCGGAGGGCTGTCCTCCACCGAGAGGGCGAGTGAGCAGGAGCAGCTGGACATGCTGCGCGACAACATCGCGCGCGCCGTAGTGAGCTGCTACGCGCTCGAGGGGCGGTATCCCGAGAGCCTCGACTATCTCGTCAGCAACTACAACGTCAGGATAGACGAGTCAAAATTCGTCGTGCACTACATGATTTTCGGTGAGAACATCATGCCCGACGTCGATGTCTCCGCGCGTGAGGTGAGCTGATGAAGAGATACATACACACGGCTGACGCCGTTTTCGCGCTCATACTGTTCTGCGCGTTCGCGATCTCAATGCTCATGGTGCTCATGACCGGGGCGCAGGCGTATCAGGGCGTGCGCGACACCGTTGAGAACCACTATTCCGAGGACACGTGCATAAGCTACATCGCGATGAAGCTCCGCCACTATGACGACGAGGGCAGCTCCGTATACATCGGCGACATTGCCGGTCTGCCCGCGCTGTATTTGAGTGAGAGCTTCGACGGCGAGGAGTACGTGACCGCGATATACTTCTACGACGGCTACGTCATGGAGCTATACGCGGAAAAGGGCTATGATTTCGACCCGGAGCACGGGTTCCGGATTGTCGCGGCGCGTGAGATGACCGTCTCCGAGCCGTCCGACGGTCTGTTCCGCATCTCCTGCGTGGGCACCGGCGGCGCGCGCGCGGAGACGACTCTCGGTCTGCGCGGAGGTGGTGCGTCATGAAGGGTACGAAAACGAGCCTATTCCTCGTGGAGCTGATGATATCCCTGCTGCTGTTCGCGTTCTGCGCGGCCATCTGCATACAGATTTTCCACGCCGCGGGAGAGCGCACGCGCAAGAGTGAGGCACTCAGCAAGGGCGTGTTCTACGCGACGAGCGCGGCGGAAATATTCAAAAGCTCCGGCGGGGACATAGACGCCGTGGCGGACGCTCTCGGCGGCGAGGTCAGAGGCGGCACCGTCTACGCGCACTTTGACAGCGAGTGGAACATCAAGGCCGATGGCACCTCCTACACGCTCATTCTAAACGAGAGCGGCGACGGAGCCGCGACGATTGAAGTCGAGGACGTCATCTCAAGCGAGAACAAGGGCGTCCTGCAAACGCTGTTCAGTATCAGAGTAAAGGCGGTGTCGTGATGAACAAGGAGCGCAAGCCGCGCCCGATGGGCTTAAACATCGGCTCCGCGTCGATCATCATGCTCTTCGCCGTGCTGTGCCTGACCGTGCTCTCGGCGCTCAGTCTGCTGTCGGCAAACTCACAGTATACCCTCGCAGAGCGCTCGGCGAAGGTCTCGGCGGCGTACTACGAGGCGGACTTCAAGGCGACCGAGATATATGAGCGCGTGAAGAACAACGATTTCTCCGGCGTCGTGGCCGAGGACTACTATGACGACACGCGGTATTACAGCTACACCGTGGACATTGACGAGCACCAGAGGCTCGACGTGCGGCTCAGTATCGCGCACGGCGCCGTCGAGATTGTCAGGTGGAAGATAATCGAGTCCGGTGAGTGGACGCCCGACGACATTTTCGACCTCTGGCCGGGTGGGGACGACTAAAATTCATATTTGGAGGTAGACCGGTGCGGTCAGTTGAAGAAATACTCACATCAGCCGTCGAGCAGGGCGTGACGGACATATTCATCATCGCGGGCGGCTCCGTGGCGTTCAAGCTCAAGGGTAAAATAACGCCGCAGGAGGGGGATATGATTCTCCCCGACACGGCGCGCGAGCTCATCGGCAGGATTTACGAGCTCGCCCACCGCAACATCTCGGAGGTTGACAACGGCGACGACGATTTCGCGTTCTCCCTGCCCGGATTGTCGCGCTTCCGCGCGAGCGTATACAGACAGCGCGGCTCGCTCGCGGCCGTCATACGCATAATCTCGTTCGGTATTCCGGATTTCAGCACCCTCGCGATTCCCGAGAGCGTCATCACCTCGGCGGATCGGGCCTCCGGCCTGATTCTCGTGACCGGGCCGGCCGGAAGCGGCAAATCCACGACGCTCGCGTGTATGATCAACCACATCAACGAGACGCGCTCCGGTCACGTCATCACGCTCGAGGATCCGATAGAGTACCTGCACCGCAACAACAAGTGCATCGTGTCACAGCGCGAGGTGTCGCTCGACACGACAAACTACGTCTCCGCGCTGCGCGCGTGCCTGCGTCAGGCGCCCGACGTCATTCTCGTCGGCGAGATGCGCGACTTTGACACGATTCAGACGGTCATGACGGCCGCCGAGACGGGGCACCTCGTCATCTCGACGCTGCACACCGTCGGCGCGGCCGACACTGTGGATCGCATAATCGACGTGTTCCCGCCCGCGCAGCAGCAGCAGGTGCGAATCCAGCTTTCCATGCTGCTTCAGGCGGTCATCTCTCAGCAGCTCATCCCGACGGTATCCGGCGGACTGAAGCCCGCGTTTGAGATCATGTACAACAACACGGCGATACGCACGCTGATTCGCGAGTCGAAGATTCACCAGATTGACTCCGCAATCGCCTCTGGCGCGGCGGAGGGCATGGTCGCGATGGATGCGAGCCTGCTCGACCTGCGAAAGGCGGGCGAGATAACCGATGAGATGTGCCTGCACTACGCGTCAAACAGCGAGCTCATGACGAGAAGGCTCGCCGCGCTGAAATAAACAAAAAAGACAGCCGCCTGTGGCGGCTGTCTTTTATTCTACTCGAGTACGGCGTGTTCACTGATATAATCCAGGATAATTTGCGTGAGAACAGCCTGCTTTAAGTACGGCATACCGTAGCTCACCTCATATTCAGAGTAATCGTCGGTGTCCATCCAGTCCCGAAAGTAGGCCGCGACGTCCTCGTCACTTACGGTTATATTTAATTCCTCGGCGACCGCCTGAACAGCGAGGCTGCATTTTGCCGTGCTCGCGTTGTATTCCGCCTGATTTTCAATGAGCTGCTCCAACGACGCGCCGACGTAGGCTGTCAAAAACTCCTCGAGCTCCATGCCGTAGTAATCCGCGCCGCTCTGATAATACTGAATCATCGCGTTCTCCTGATATTCCAGCAGCGCCTCCGGCGCCGGCTTGACCGTCACGCCGTTGTATAAATACTCCTGAATATAGCTCCGGATTGCATTTTTTTGCAAATCGGTATATATGCCGTCCCGCAGCTCATCGACAGTTTTCCAACCGTATTCCGCCGACAGGTTCTCCGCGACAAAATCATCTGTCAGCTCCGGAAATAACGTCAGCACAACGTAATTGACGGTCGTGACAAACACGGCGTCCTTTCCGTTTAGATTTTCCACACCGTAAGCCTCGGGAAATGTGACATTGACGTCAAACGTCTCACCCGGAGCATGTCCGATGAGCTGCTCAAGAAAATCATCGATATAGCTCGTCACGCCGATTGTAACCTCCGTGCCGGCCCCGCCCGTGCTGCCGTTTTCAAACGGAATCCCGTCCACGCTGCCCACGTAGTCGATGTTGACTGTATCCCCATCCGCAACCACGCGATCTGTGATCTGCTCACTTGTGGAATACACTTCCAAAAGGGCGTCAATCTCACTCTGTACAGCTTCGTCGGAGACGGTATGTGCAGCGCGCGGAATCGCGAGCGAATCATAATCAAACAGCTCTACATAATCGAGCGCGGTTATCCCTTTCCAAAAGCCGTTTTCATCGATGATGCCGCTGTATGAAAACGCCTCGCCCTCCGCATCGGCGGCTGCGGGTGTTGACGTGACCTCACCCCCACCGTCATCGGGCGCAGGTGAGACGCCGGCTGTGTTCCCGTTCCCGGCGCAACCTGTCAGAAAGACGAGCAGCGCAGTGAGGGCGATAAAGAGGCAAAAGCGCGATTTGAGAATTTTCATTGGTATAGCTCCTAATTTTGTTTTTAATATGTGGCGAATCACACGCGTGTTTGTCCGTGCGCTCATCATTATAGCACAACTAAACAAAAAAAGACAGCCGCCGTGGCGGCTGTCTTTTATTTTGCGAACGCGCCGATTGCGAGAAACGCGAGGATTATGAGGAATTCCTCGTCGCCGCTCTCGAGGTACAGAAACAGGAACAGCAGAAGCAGCGCGATATCCGCGAGCTCAAGCCCGAACGGCAGCCCGCCGGAGAACAGTCCGCCCAAGCGCCTCCCGAGAGGCGACGCCGCGTCGTTTATGACCGGATTTGGCGGTGACACCGGCTCCTCGTCAATCCTGTAGAATCTCCCCGAATTGCCAATGTATCGCGTCATAACCGGCCTCCGAATTCAGTCATGGCAAGCTTCGCCAGCCTTGCCAGCTTCGCCATTTCCGCGGCGCGCTCGATCTTCCCGCGCCGGGAATCCTTCAAATACGGAGTCAGCGCGCGCAGCAGCGCCTCTTTGTCGCTTCCCGCGTTGTACTCGCCCATCAGCTTGCCGATGAGGCCGAGCATTTTCGGGTCGAGGGACGACAGCGGCGACGCGTCGCCGCTCCCCGCCTCGCCGTCGGGCTGCGGCTGCGCGAACGATTTCGCGATTTCCGCAATCTTCGCCATCTGCTCCGGGTCGGAGAGCACCTTGTTCAGCGTATCCTCAAAATCGCTCATTTCATGAGCTCCCGGAGCTGACCCGCAAGGCGCGCGCCCTCCTGCGTAGAGAGCGCTTTTTTCACCGCCGCGGCCAGCGTCCCGATATCCCCGGACTTCGCGGCGCGCTCCAGCTCCGCCCCGCCGAGCAACTCGCGCACGCGCTGCCCGTCGCTTGAGGCGACGAGCTTTTCAAGCTCCGGGCGCTTTTCGGCGAGCTTTTGACCCTCCGGCGTTTTCAAAAACTCACCTGCGCGCTTATCAATACTCTCTGACATGGCAACCGCACCTCCGCAATTATCTTTCTGAACCATTATATTCGGGAGGTGCGGATGTGTGCAATTAAATTAACGCATTATCTCAACCGTTACAGCTCGAAATCTCCCTCCGAGAACTTCTCCGTGTTCAGCTTGCCGCGCGTCTCCGGCACGCGCTTTATCGGGTCGTACCGGAATTTGGAGCAAAACAGTCCGGCGCGGTAAATGCCGCGCTTGAGACACGCAATCTCGCCGCCGCCGATTTCCACTCCGTGGCGGCAGTATTCGCACCTCGGCGCGATATCCTTTCTGAACAGCATACCCTAAAATCCCCCCAAAACGTTTGTGCCGTCCGGAAGCGTGAAAAGCCCCGGATCGGGCTCCTCCGTGCTGCACTCCCCCGCGGTCATTCTGTATATGAGCGTGTCGCCGTCGTACTGCTCCGCGCTGACAATCAGCCCGAGCGCGATCGCGACGCGGCACTCCGTGCGGTAGCCGAGCGCGCCGGAGCTGTATTTCACGAAAATCCCCGGCTCCCCGCCGTCGGCCGTGAAGCCCGCGTCGGATATCACCGCCTCGTCGAGCGCGATTATGTCCTCATATGTCAGCAGCATCTGGTATTCGTCGGCGGCGTTGTCGCCCTGAAGCGGGACGCGCCGCGCGCTCCTGTCGCCCGTATACCAGATGTAGGCGTACTCCCGCGTCAGCAGTATGCTCTTGTCCGTGCCTCCCGCGCTCGTGCGCAGCAGCGACGCGCCCTGCGTGACGTACACTCGGAAGTTGTTCACGGCGTTTCCGCCCTCCCAAAAGCTCTCCACCATTATGTCGCGCGAGTAAGCCGCCGGACGCGCGAGTGTGGCGATGACGCTCCGCACATTTTTCGGCGTGACGGATATCGCCTCGGCTCCGCCCGGCGCGCCGCCCGGCGCTCCGCCGTCCGAGACCTCCGGCGGCGTCGGCAGGACGATCTCAACTCCGCCGCCGCGCGTGCCCGCAATCAGAAAAATCGCACAGATCACGGCGGTCGCGAGCAGCAGTCCGGATATCGTGAGCCCGAACATTTTGCGCGAGCTCACGGCCTGTCCTCCGCGTCATCGTCCTCGGCTTCGGCGACAGTATCGCCCTGCGTGGTTTCCTCTTCCTCCTGCGCCTCTGCGTTTTTCGCACCGGCGCGGCGCGCCCCGCGCACGGATTGCCACAGCACGGCGGCGAGAATGAACGCGAGCACGATGATTATCGCGCGCATCTCCCCGCTCGTCGTGATAACGACGGCAGACAGGCCGAGTATGCCGCTTATCGCGTAGAGTATCGCTACCGCCTGCTTCTGCGAGAGCCCCATGTCGATGAGGCGGTGGTGGAAATGGCCGCGGTCGCGGTGGCTCAGGGGGTTTTGACCCTTTGAAATGCGCCGCACGAACGCGAACGCCGTGTCAAACAGCGGCAGGCCGATGACGAGAAACGGCACCGCGAACGAGATTATCGCGTAAAACTTGAAAAGCCCCATGATTGAGGTCGTGCTCAAAATATAGCCGAGCAGCAACGCGCCCGTGTCGCCCATGAAAATCTTCGCGGGGTTCAGATTGTACGGCAAAAACCCGATACACGCGCCCGCGAGCGCCGCCATGATAACCGCGAGGTTCAAATCCGACACGAGCATCGCGATCACGAGCATCGTGACGGAGGATATGCCCGACACGCCGCACGCGAGCCCGTCGAGTCCGTCTATCAGGTTCACGGAGTTCGTTATGCCGATAATCCACAGCACCGTAACGGGGATGGAGAACCTCCCGAACGACAGAAACTCCGACGCGCTGAAAAGTATGGGATTTGAAATCGTCCGCACGACTATCCCGTGGAACACCGCGATCAGCGCGGCGGAGATTTGGAAAAGCAGCTTTACGTACCATTTCATCGGCGTGATATCGTCGATCACGCCCGAAATCACGACGACGACCGCGCCGAGCAGCATACCCTGCACCTGCTTCGACACGTCCGCGAACAGCACGACAGCCATCAGGAATCCGAGGAAAATCGCCAGCCCGCCGAGCAGCGGAATCGGGTGGTCGTGCACGCGCGTGTAGTCCTTGGGCACGTCGATCGCGCCTACGCGGTGCGCGAACGCGTTCACAATCGGCGTCGCCGCGAACGCGATGACGAGCGCCGCGATAAACGCGAGCGCAATCTGCAAATAAATCTGATTTACCATATTATCCATATCTTTATTTTGCGACGAAGCCGAGCTTCTTGTAAACCTTTTGCAGCGTGCGGTTCGCGGCGCGCGCCGCGCGCTCCGCTCCCGACTTGTATATGCTTTCAAGGTACGCCTTGTCGCCGAGCAGGCGCGTCGTCTCCTCGCGTATCGGGCGCAGCGTCTCGACCACGGCCTCCCCGACGGCGGCCTTGAAGTCGCCGTAGCCGCGCCCGTCAAACTCCGCCGCAATCGCCTCGAGCGTCTTACCCGAGCACGCGGCGTAAATCTGCATGAGGTTCGACACGCCGGGCTTTTCCTGCGGGTCGTAGCGGACGGCGGTATCACTGTCGGTAACCGCTCTCTTAAATGCGCGTAAGATGTCCTCAGGCTTGTCCATGAGGTAGATGCAGCCGCCGGCTGTCTTGTCGGACTTCGACATCTTGCTCTCCGGCTCCTGAAGGCTCATAATTCTCGCGCCGATTTTCGGGATAAACGGCTCCGGGATTTTGAACGTGTCGCCGTAGATTCCGTTGAAGCGCTGCGCGATGTCGCGGCATATCTCGACGTGTTGCTTCTGGTCGTCGCCGACGGGCACGAGGTCCGCCTGATACAGCAGAATGTCCGCCGCCATCAGCGCGGGATACGTGAAAAGTCCGGCGTTGATGTTCTCCGAATTCTTCGCGGACTTGTCCTTGAACTGCGTCATGCGCGAGAGCTCTCCGAACATCGTGTAGCACGAGAGCACCCAGCCGAGCTCCGCGTGCGCGGAGACGTGCGACTGAATGAACAGCGTGTTCTTCTCGGGGTCGAGTCCCGCCGCGACGTACTGCGCGATCTGCTCCAGCGTCGTCCGGCGCAGCTCCGCCGGTTCCTGACGCACGGTGATGGCGTGCATGTCCACAATCGCGTAATAGCAGTCGTACTCCTCGGCGAGCTCCGCCCAGTTTTTGATCGCGCCGAGGTAGCTGCCGAGCGTAAGCTTGCCCGAGGGCTGAATCCCCGAGAGAATGATTTTTTTGTTATCCATTAAAGTCCGTACTCCTTTGCCAGTTTCGCGAAGCCGTCCATGCTGTTCTCAATCGTCGCTTTCGCCACGCAGTACGCGATTCGCACGTAGCCCGGGCAGGCGAAGCTCGTTCCCGGCACGAAGAGGATATTGTACTTCTTTGCCGCCGCCGCGAACGCCTTGTCGTCGCCGTCGGGGGCCTTTACCCACATGTAGAACGCGCCCTGCGGGAACACGCACTCAAAGCCGCGAGCCGTGAGGCCGTCGTATAGCGCGCGGCGGTTCGCGTCGTAGCCCTCGAGGTCGGTTTTTTCCTCGAGACAGCGCGCGACGGCGAGTTGCAGGAGGCTCGGCGCGTTGACGAAGCCGAGTACGCGCGTGGCGATCGACGCCGCCTCGAAAATCAGCTCAAACTCGTCAATTTCGCCCGGAACCGCGATATACCCGATTCTCTCGCCGGGCAGCGAGAGCGATTTTGACCACGAGTAGCACACGAGCGTGTTTTTGTAGAAGTTCGACACCCACGGCACGACCGCGCCGTCGTACGCGAGCTCGCGGTACGGCTCGTCGGATATGAGGTAAATGCTCGTCCCGTACTCCTTTTGCTTCGCCTCGAGCGCCGCCGCGAGCGCCTTGAGTGAGGCTTCCGAGTAAATTACGCCCGTCGGGTTGTTCGGCGTGTTGATGATTACCGCCTTTGTTTTTGGCGTTATCGCCGCGGCGAGCGCGTCGGCGCTCGGCTGAAAGGACGGCGGGTTCGCCGGGACGACGACGAGCTTGCCGTCGTAGTTGCCGACGTAATTTCCGTACTCCACAAAGTACGGCGCGAGCGCGATAACCTCGTCGTCGGGATTCAGCAGGGTTTTGAGCGCTACGTTGAGCGCGCCCGCCGCGCCGACGGCCATGATTATGTTGCCAGCCGTGAACGCGGTGCCGTGCTTTGCGTTCAGCGAGCTTGCAATCGCGCCGCGCACCTCGGGAAAGCCCGCGTTTGACATGTAGCCGTGGATCTCCGTCGGCGGCGTGTCGGTCAGCACGTCGATTACGGCGCGCTTGACGGCCTCCGGCGGCGGGAAATTCGGGTTGCCGAGGGAAAAATCGAACACGTTCTCGCGCCCGAACTCGGCGGCGAGGCGGTTGCCCTCCTCGAACATCGCGCGGATCACGCTGTTATTCTGCGCGAGCTTTATCATTTTTGATGAAATCATGAGAATCACTCCACTTTTTAATCTATCGAATTATTGTACCATAAACCCCGTATTTTGCAATATTTACTTTTCCCACTCGAATTCGAGGTTGTACACGCTCACCGTGTCGCCCTGCTCAATGCCCATCTCCTCGAGCCGCGCGAACACGCCGCCGTTCTCGAGGCTACGGTTGAAGAACATGCGCGACTCGTTGTCGCTGAAATTCGTGTCGCGCACAATGCGCTCAAGCCACTTGCCCTCGAGGAACCACAGATCGTCCTCGCGCGTTATCAGCGTGTCCTCCGGCGCGGACGGCAGCGCGGCGGGCGCGACATACTCCGGCTCAAATCTGATTATCGGCGGCAGAGCGCGAAGCTGCGTCGCGGCGGCGCGGACGAGCTCCGTGACGCCCATGTGCGCGACGGCGGAAATCTCATACAGCCGCAGTCCTTTTTGCGCGATAAACTCGCGGAACTGCGCCAGCGTGTCGCCGTCGCCGACGATGTCGCACTTGTTCGCCGCGACTATCTGCGGGCGTGAGGCGAGCTCGGGGTTATAGCGGCGCAGCTCCTCGTTTATCGTCTCAAAGTCCTCGCGCGGGTCGCGCCCCTCGCTGCCGGACACGTCCACGACGTGGATTATCAGGCGGCAGCGGTCGATGTGGCGCAGGAAATCGTGCCCGAGGCCCGCGCCGTCGGACGCTCCCTCGATGATTCCGGGGATATCCGCCATCACGAAGCTCTCCCCCTCGTCGATGTAGACGAGCCCGAGGTTGGGGTAGAGCGTCGTGAAGTGGTAGTCGGCGATTTTCGGGTGCGCTTTTGACACGACGGACAGCAGCGTCGATTTCCCGACGTTCGGGAAGCCGACGAGTCCGACGTCCGCGAGGAGCTTTAGCTCCAGCACCACGTCGCGCGCCTCGCCCGTGAGTCCCGATTTCGCGAAGCGCGGAGCCTGCCGCGTCGGCGTCGCGAAGTGCTTGTTGCCCCAGCCTCCGTTGCCGCCCTTCGCGAGGACGAACGGCTCGTCCCCCGTCATGTCGCGGATCACGGCGTTCGTCTCGCGGTCGCGGATTACGGTGCCGTCGGGTACCTTGATGATCAAGTCCGCGCCGGACTTCCCGGTTTTGATTTTGCCGGAGCCGTCCGCACCGCTTTCCGCAGAGTATTTACGCTTATAACGGAAATCCATAAGCGTTGACATATGTTTATCCGTTTGTAACACTATATTTCCGCCGCGCCCGCCGTCGCCGCCGTCGGGCCCGCCCGCCGCGACGTACTTCTCGCGGTGAAACGACACGGCTCCGTTGCCGCCGTTTCCCGCGCGCACGCTTATATTGGCTTTATCCACAAACATTTCAAATCCTCAATTCTTTCATGCCATAACAGCAAATTATTCACTTAATATCATTTATCTTCCGTATAAAATCGGTAAATGTTGTCGAAAAGACATAGTCCACAAATATCAAATCGACGTCCGTATACCGCGATATCGCCTCGAGTGCGCTCCCCTCAAACTCGCGCGGGTCGAGCACGACAATCGTCGCGTAGTGCGGCGCGAGCCACGGGATAAACGCGTTGGCGTAGGAGTCCTTGATTACGACGGCGGTTTTCCCGCCGCCGGAGCCCGTCTCAATGACGTACTCCGCGTGGTCGCCGCCGAGGAACACGCCGTACGTGACCTTCCCGCCCGCCTCCGGCGGATAGAATATCGGCTGTGACGGCACAAGTCCGGGATACTCGTACCACTCGATCGTGTCGGCGGCTATGCCCGGCGACGGCTCGCGGTTGTACAGGTAGCCGAGAAAGCCCGGCGCGGAGTGTTTTTCAAACTCCGACAGCTCGCGCGGCGCAAAGCCCGCCGCGTCCGCGAACGCGCGGTACGCGTAGTACGCTCCGAGCTGCGTCCAGTGGTGGTCGGAGCGGAAGTAGACGTACTCGCCGGAGTGCGCCGCAAGCTCCGAATACGCGTCAACGGTGATTACTCCCGCGCCGCGGAGGCTCGCGTACACGCCGTCTATCGCGTCGCGCTCCGAGTCCGACACGGAGCTGTATTTCTCCTCCTCAAACTCGATGCGCGTCGGGGCGAGCAAGGAAAACACGCGCACATCGCCCGGCAGCGCGGCGCGGTAGCCCGCGAGCGCGTCCGCGTACTCGCGCTCCGCCGACGCGCTGCGCGTAAATATCTCCATGAGCCTGTCGCCGAGAATGAGCGTGCCTCCCGTGACGCGCACTCCGCCGGAGCTCAAACCCCGCGCGCGCTCCAGCAGCCGCGACGCGCTCACAAAGCTCGCCCTGTAGCCCACGCGGTCGGACACGTACGGCTCAAAATCGCGCGCGAAGCCGCCGGAGAAGATGTTTTTCAGCGAGATTTCCGGCAGTCTGTTAAACGCGCGGTTCTCGCGCTCTATCGTGCGCGCGTCGCGCGGGAAAAGCGTGATTATCGCGACAAAGCACGCGAGCGCGGCGACGAACACCGCGAGATTCAGCTTGTCTTTTCTCATCTCCGCCCCCCTAAAACTTAAAGTACAGGAACGGATTGTACGTCTGCCCGACGAGCGCGACGAACGACAGCGCGAGCGTTGCGCCCGTGAAAAGCGGCTCCGCGAGACCGATTTTGCCCTCCCGCAGCCTTTTCGCGAGCTTCGACGGGAGCGGTGTGCACGCGATTATGAGCACAGGCAGCAGGAGCGCGTTCGCGCGCAGCACGGACACGGTTCGCGCGTCGATGAGCGCGACGTCGATTCCGATCGCGGCCTTGAACGCGGCCAGAAGCCGCGTCCCCGACGTGAAGTAGAACACTCCCCAACTGACGAGCACTGCGGCGAGCGCGTACACGCGCCGCACCGCGCCCGGTAGCCTGTCAAGCAGCTTTAACAAAAACAGCTTCTCGCAGATTAGCAGCACGGCGTAATACAGCCCCCAGAGAATGAAATTCCACGCCGCGCCGTGCCACAGTCCCGTCAGAAACCACACGACGAGCAGATTCACCATCTGATGCCGCCTGTTCCCGCCGAGCGGAATGTACACGTAATCGCGGAAGAACGTGGACAGCGAGATATGCCACCGCCGCCAGAAGTCCGTGACGGAGTTCGCGGCATACGGGTAGTTGAAGTTCTCGCGGAACTCGAAGCCGATCATGCGCCCGAGGCCGATAGCCATGTCGGAGTAGCCCGAGAAGTCGAAGTATATCTGAAACGCGAAGAACAGTATCCCGAGCCACACGCCAGCAACGGTGAGCTTTGCGCCGTTTTTGAGCAGGATATTCACCGCGCCCCCCGCGGCGCTTGAGAAAAGCGCCTTTTTTCCGAGCCCGACGGCGAACCGCGTCACGCCGGAGCTGAACTGCGCGAGCGTCACGTGACGGTTTTCCGTCAGGCGCTCCTCAATGTCGGCGTAGCGCACAATCGGCCCCGCAAGGAGCTGCGGGAACATCGTGACGTAGGACATGAACGCGAGGTAGGAGCGCTGCGGCTTCACGCTACCCCTGTACACGTCGATGGTGTATGAGATCGCCCGGAACGTGTAGAACGATATGCCGAGCGGCAGGGAAAAGCCCGGCACGCGAAACGACGTGCCGAGAGCGGCGTTGAGGCTCTCGACGAAGAACCCGGAGTATTTGAAAACCGCGAGAATCCCGAGGTTGAGCGCGAGCGACGCCGCGAGCGCCGCGCGGCGCTGCCACGAGCCCGGCCATCTCCCGATTACGCGCCCGTTGAAGTAGTCCACGGTTCCGGAGAGCAGCAGCGCGAGCACCCAGACCGGCTCGCCATACGCGTAAAAAGCGAGCGAGAACGCGACGAGTACGACCGTCCGCAGTCTCGGCACGGCGAAATATACGATCAGAAACGCCGGTAAAAACAGGCAGAGAAACACGAGGGACGAAAAAACCATATGGCCTCCCCTAATCTATAAAAATATCTCTATTAAGCCGCGAGGCGCAGCGTCACGCAGAGGATTTTCGCCATCTGCGCCCGCGTCAGCGGCGTCTTGGGATTCAGCTTACCGCCGTCGCCGCCGACGACGCCGAGGTATACGAGCGCCGCCGACGGCACAGCCGCGTACTCCGACACGTCGAGTGCGTCCGCAAAGCCGTCGAGCGTGGGCGCGAAGTCCTCCGGCAGCGTTATTTTAAGCAAATTCAGCGCGCGGTAAACAAAGGCGAACGCCTGCTCTCGCGTGAGCGTCGATAACGGGTCAAATTGCCCGTCGCCGACTCCCGTCGTGACGCCGCTCTCCTTCGCCCACGCGACGGCGGCGGCATAGTACGCGTCGGGCACGACGTCGGTGAACGCCTCTAAACTCACGGGCGCGGGTTGTCCCGCCGCGCGGTAGAGCATGAGAATGAAGTCACAGCGCTTAATCTCGCTCTCCGGGGCAAACAGCGCGTCCGTCACGCCGCCGACAATCCCGGCGGTGTACAGCTCGTCGATGAATTCCTTTGCCCAGTGGCCCGCCGTGTCCGCAAAGCCCTTCACGGTAACCTTTACTGTCGCCGTCTGCGTCCCGGCGGTCACGGTTATCTCGCCGGAGCGGTTCCCGAGCTCCGACGCGGTGAACACGCCGTCGGGCGTGATTGTCCCGATATCGCCGATTACGGCATACGCAAATGAGCCCGGCTGCGCCGTCACCGCCTTGCGGTAGTACGTCGCGACGGGCGCGAGGGTGAGCGACGCGCCGGGTGCGAGGTTCACCTCTGTGAGCGCCTTGCCCGCGGCGCTGTACGCCGTCACGGAGGTCGGGTTCGTCAGCACCGTCACCTCGCCCGTGCCGACGGCTCCCGTCGAGGGCGAGTACAGCTCAATTTTGTCGATTCCCGCCGTGTTTCCCGCCGTATACACGCTCCCCGAGACGCCGCCGAGCCCGTACGACGCGGCCTGAATGTCGCCCGGCGCGGCTACGGGCTTGTAGGCGAGATCCGTGGAGGCGTACGCGAGCTCAAACGACGAGCCCGCGAGCACAATATTCCCGTTGTTCGCCAGCGAGAGGTTGCGCGGAACTCCGTCGGAGAGGTTGTCCGTGACGAAAAGTATGTAGGTGGAGCATTTTCGCTGTGTTCCGTCCGACGGCCTGTTCACCACCGCAACCGCGCCCGTCCCGGGCAATCGCACGCTCATCGCGGAGGAGCCGCCGCCGTCGAGGTTGATCGCCGTGACGCAGCCCTGCGCTATCAGCTCGTCGGCGAGCTCAAACAGCGTCACGCCG